>JACDCY010000115.1 GCA_013817305.1 Gemmatimonadaceae bacterium
TCGGAGGAGGACCTGGGGTCCACAACGATCGAGCTGCTCGAGTGGTTCCGAATCGCGAGCTCTATCGTGCGACCGCTGAGTGTCGATCTCAGCTTGAGCGCCTGGGATCCGCGTGACGATTCCGAGGTGCCGCTCACGAACCCGTATTGGGCACTTCGAGGCAGCGAAGGTGATCACTCGACCTTCGCTACCTCTCCCGCAGGCGTCATCCGCCAGGTCGAGGGAACAATCACACCGGATGCCCTGCGAACCTTCATCTCCGAGGCAACGCAGCAGTCCGTGGAAGGGCACGGCGTCGTGTCCTGGTCACTGCTGGAGGTGTCCGCGACGGAAGCGCGGTTGCCGAATGGCCTGCCGCTTCATGCAGGATCTCTGGTGCTCCAGGACCGAGGGTTTCGTTCGATCGTGCCGGTCGTCGAGCGCGCGGACGGTGCCTGGCTGTCTGGCCCTTCGACGAAGGTCGAGCATGCTCCTTTCACGTTGATGGTCGAGAATCGGTATGGCGCGCTGCGTCTGCGCCTGACGACATACTGGTCGATCTGGGGGAGGGGTGGTGTTGGATGGTCGATGCTCGAGGAGCTGATCACGGTGTCGATCGCGCGTGGATGGGAGCTGGTGGGCACGGAGACGGCCTGATGCTGGTCAGGAGTGATGATGACCGACGACGATTGCGAGCGTGCGAACGAGGGCGCTGCGCCCGGCGGCCCGCGTCTCGCTAGACGCGTCTGCGCGCGACGAAGCCGGATCGAGCTCGTCAGGAGTGCTGAGCGACAATTACATCTCCCCGCCGGCGACAATTACATCGCCCCATTTCTGAGGCGGCCTCGGCGGTCGGCGGCGTGCTCTTCACTTCGGTGGAGAGGCAGGCCGCGTGCGACCAGTGAGCGACGCCCAGGTGAGGAAGCTGATGGAAGAGATGAGCAAACACGGACACATAGGGCAGGCCGCGATGAAGGCCGGCATGGATCGCAAGACGGCGCGCAAGTACGCCGACGGCGGCAAGCTCCCGTCGGAGCTGACGACACGGCGCGACTGGAAGACGCGCGTGGACCCGTTCGAGGAGCACTGGTCGGAGGTGGTCGAGCGGCTGGCGCTGACACCGGAGCTCGAGGCCAAGACGTTGTTCGAGGCGCTGCAGGCCGAGCACCCCGAGCGCTACGAGGATGGCCAGCTGCGGACGTTGCAGCGGCGGATCCGGCAGTGGCGGGCTGCGCATGGACCCGACCAGGAGGTCTCGCTGGGACAGCAGCATCGACCCGGGGAGGCCGCGCAGACGGACTTCACGCACACCGGCGAGCTCGCGGTGACGATCGTCGGGCAGGTGTTCGTGCACATGCTCTGCGTGCTGGTGCTGCCGTACTCGAATTGGCAGTGGGCAACGGTGTGCCTGTCCGAGTCGATGGTCGCGCTGCGCAAGGGCGTCCAGCGCGCGCTGTTCCAGCTCGGGCGCGTGCCCGAGTGGCATCAGACCGATAACTCGACGTCGGCGACCCACCGGATCGCCGATGATCTGGTCGCGCGCGTCGACGGCAGCAAGCGGCCGTTCAATGTGGAGTACGTGGCGCTGATGGCGCATCTCGGGATGAAGCCACGGACGATCGGGGTCGGCGAGAGCGAGCAAAACGGCGACGTCGAGGCGGCCAACGGTGTGTTCAAGCGGCGGCTCGAGCAGGCCCTGTTGCTGCGAGGCAGCCGCGACTTCGAGAGCGTGGATGCGTGGCAGGCCTTCGTCGACGAGGTCGCCCGCAAAGCAAACAAGAATCGCGGACGTCGTGTCGGCGAAGAGCTCGCGGCGATGCGCGAGCTCGTGGTGAGCAAGTTGCCGGAGTACGTCGTCGAAGAAGCGATCGTGAGCGACTGGAGCACGATCCGGATCAAGCAATGCGGCTACTCGGTGCCGTCACGCCTGATCGGTTCGTGGGTCCGCGTGTGGATCTTCGAGGACAGGATCGAAGTGTACTTCGCCGACGAGCTGCAGCTCGGCTGCGAGCGGCTGCGTGGGCGTGGGCTTCGTCGCATCGACTACCGGCACGTGATCAAGTCGCTGGTCCGGAAGCCCGGCGGCTTCGCGCGCTACGTGTACCGCGAGGAGATGTTTCCGTCGGTGGCGTTTCGTCGAGCGTACGACGCGATTCAAACGCCGGCCCGAGGGACCAAGGGCGACCTCGAGTACCTTCGGATCCTCGACCTCGCGGCGAGCACGATGGAAGCCGACGTCACACTCGCGCTCGAGGTGTTGCTCTCGGAGACCGCGACGATCACCGCCGCCGCGGTGAAGGCGCTGATCGTCTCGACCTCGGACGGCATCGACGTGCCGATGCTGATGCAGTCGGCGCCGGACCTCGCCGCCTACGACGAGCTCCTGACCCAGGCGGCCGCATGACCGAGCAGACCTGGGCCGCCCTCGCGATCATGCTGCGAGCGCTCAAGCTCGCGACCGTGCGCCGGCACGCCGAGGAGATCGCACAGCAAGCAGAGCGCGAAGGCTGGACCTTTCAGCGTTACCTCCACCATCTCGTCGAGCTCGAGCTCCACGAGCGGCGGCGGCGCCGCATCGAGAGAAATCTCAAGGACTCGGGGCTGCCCGCGGACAAGACGCTCGCCACGCTGAATCGAGCACGCCTGCCGGGCAAGGTCGCCAAGCAGGTCGCCACGTTGTGCGAGGGCACGTTCGTCGAGCGCGGCGACAATCTCCTCGCGTTCGGACACCCCGGCCGCGGCAAGACGCACCTCGTCTGCGCCATCGCTCACGAACTGATCCTTCGCGGCTACCGCGTGCTGTTCACCGCGACCTTCGCGCTCGTTCAGCGCCTGCTCGTCGCCAAGCGCGACCTTCGCCTCGAAGACGAGCTCGCGATCCTCGACGGCTTCGACGCCGTGCTCCTCGACGACATCGGCTATGTCCAACAAAACCGCGACGAGATGGAGGTCCTCTTCACGTTTCTCGCCGAGCGCTACGAGCGGCGCACGGTAATCATCACCAGCAACCTCGTGTTCAGCGAGTGGGACCGGATCTTCAAGGATCCGATGACGACCGCCGCCGCGATCGATCGGCTCGTTCATCACTCGGTGATCCTCGAGATGACGGGCAAGAGCATCCGCATCGAGGACGCCCAGGCCAACCAGACATTTCAAGGAGGTACCTCCCCGACGACAACTACAGCGACAACTACGGCAACCACAGCCACCGCCAGCGAAAAGGACCCAACGACAACTACTGCGCCGACGAGCCCCACCCTGAACACGGAAGGAACACCAACGACAACTACGACCACCCCGCAGACCACCACCGCCAAGAACGCGAACGGAGCACCAACGACGACTACCGCATCGAGAAACAAAAACCGCAACCAGTCACCAAGCGAGGTCGATGGGGAGATGTAGTTGTCGTTGATGGGTGAATGTAATTGACGTCAAGCACAGGAGCGTTCACCGCGAGTTGATCGACGTCGACGCGGAGACCTCCGTGACTTGCGAGGACCTCGATTCGATCAAGCGAAGAGGGGAGCTCGAGGGGCACCTTCCAGCTGCGGACGTCCGGGAAGGGACGCCGGTGAGTCATTGGTGGTGGCCCGGTCGCTCACCGGCTGCGAGCCTCGAATGAGGATCAACCACCACATGGCGGAGCTCTTGGGCGAGATGCAGAACCCCCTCGCAGCTCCGGGCCCGAGGGAGGCCGACGTGCCGCTCGGATTTCGGATGCTGGTCGCTGGCGGGTTCAAGCGCGTGGAGGACTGCGTGTGCTTTCGCGAGCTGTTCGACCACGACCACGCGACGGCGCTTCCTCGGTACGGGGACGCCACGGGTTACGAGGCGTCGATGAATGCGCAGCACGTGGAGGATCATCTTCCGCGTGGCGCGGCTCGCGAACCCGTGGCGCTGGCCGTGGCGGCACGCTCGTGCGCGGTGTTCTTGCTGCGGAGCTTGCGTGCGTTCTCTGACGAGCCGTTTCGTGTGATCGTCAGCGTCAGCGGCCGCCAGAGTACGATCCGCTTTCACCGGATTCGTGACAACGAGTCATGGCTCGCCCCTGACCTCGACGGCTATGGCGAAGCGGTGCTGGTGCTGGGCTGTTGATGGCAGCCTGATTCCGTCGCGTTCTGGCGGTTGAGCCGGTCGGCGGGAAAGTCGCGGCGCCGAAGATCTCGCCGTTACGATCTGGGTCAGCGAGGACGCCGAAAAGATCGAGGGCCCCGGATTGCCGTCCGAGACCCTCAGCCGATGGACGCCGGCTTTGAGCACACGATGCTCGACGTCAGCGTCCGGATCAAGTTTCCCGTCGTCGCGCCCAGGAGCCGATGGACGACGAGGACGAGGAGCTTCGCTTCGAGCGGTGCGGACGGTGCCAGCTCGTGTTTTGTATCTGCCGGCCCTGCTACCGCGGTCAGGAGTTCTGCGGGTCGCTTTGTCAGGTCGCGGCGCGCACCACGTCGAAGCGCGCAGCCCGCGATCGGCACCGGCGATCCCCCGAGGGGCGCCTCGAGCATCGCGACCACGAGCGTGCCCGCCGCAAGCGCGTTCGCGAGGCTGCGCGCACAAGCGTGGCGGATCAGGGTCCTGATTTTCTTGCCCCGGTGGCAAGCGTGTGCCCGCCGCGTGATCCGCCAGCGCCGATGTCCGGCGTGGTCGCGATCGACGGCGAAGGACACGACGATGAGACTCGGACCGATAGCGTTGCTGACCGCCAGCCAGGGGATCACCCGGATTTTGGTGCGGACAGCGGAAGACGACGTGGTGCTCAAGGCGGCGCTGTTGCCGTCGTACTGGGGCAGTGGGCCGCACGTGCGGTCACTGCCGACACTGCTCGAAGCGATGGCGCTCTGGCACCAGGCGCCGGTGCGCGCTGTCGTTTCTGCGCGCGACGTGGCGTCATGGTCCGCGCTTGGCCTCGCCGACGCGCTCGACGGCGGCGTCACGACGGCGCACTACACCGTCG
>JACDCY010000030.1 GCA_013817305.1 Gemmatimonadaceae bacterium
CGCGGATGTATCCCTCGCTTCCGCGAACCACGTAGTCCGCGCGTGGACCGTGCACGGTCGCCAGCACCCGCCCGCCGGCGCCGATGAACTCGATCGTGTAGCGGCTGTCGTAAACGGGCGCCACCGCGACGGTGACCACCGTCTCGGTCGCGGTCAGCTCCCGCAGCGTCACTCCCGATTCCCCGGTCGCCGAGCCGGACCACGACCTGTCGCAGCCCGAGGCCATTGACGTGTGCCTGCCGGCGCCTGTCCGGATGGCCTGCGTCCGCGACGAGCTGCGTAACCTCCTCGCCGGCGAGCACGATAAACCGTCCCGGCGCGCCCCAGCGGGCGTTCAGAGGACCGACGTCGGTGATGCGCTCGTGGTCTGTGATGAATAGGAAGTCGTAATCCGCTTCTCGATACCAGCGCACGACGCTATCGGGCGGGCTGTCGCCGTCCGAGTTCGCGGTGTGCGTGTGCGTATTGCCCCGGAACCATTGCTGACCCTGCGCGCGTGCGGGAGCCATGGAGCTGCATAGCGCGAGCGCCATTGGAACGGCTAGCCTGATCACCCGCAGCGCCTCCAAGGGATTACGGTTCCTTCCGCAGGTAATGCTGCGGGAGCGGGTTACCCGGCGCTTCAGCTTCCCAGAAAACGGAGACCACCCACCAGCGGGTTCCGTCGTTCATCAACTGGATGCTGTTGATTCCGCGTATCACCGTGCTGTCCGTCTCAATCCGTCCCTCGTAGGTGCTGAATACGTGAGCTATGTGTCCGAACTGCTCGGTGCGTCGCGCGAGCTCGCGCTCGTGGAAACCGATGCGCTCGAGCTGGGGACCCGAGACGGCGATGTAGTCGTTGACCGTGAGCAGACGCATCCCGATCGCGCCGCCCGCGCGCGATCCCGTAGGCATCAGCCTCCCCCCGGGGATGAACAGCGAGCGCATGCGATTCCAGTTGCGCGCCTGGCCGACGGATCCCGAGATCACGTCGTACAGCGCGGCGATGATCGCGTCGATGGATTCGACGTCCGCGGCAGTTGCAGTCGGGTTCGTCACGATGACCGGCATGACGGCTGCCGGGGGCGGGGCAGTCGGGGCCTGCGCCGCGGCGGAAGACGGGCCGAGAGCCATGACGACGATCAGTAACGCTGTGATAATGCGCACGAGAGCTCCGTAAAGGTTGAGTGTTGTTACCGCTCGTTTCCGTCAGCCTGATCAGCGAACAAGGTGAAACGCGGCCTGTTTCCTGAGCGCCCATGCGTTGGCTCCAGCCGCGTCGATCGCCATGTCCTCCTCCAGCGCCATCCGGACTCGCTGGCCACCCCACTCCGGAACCGCCGACGTGGCCTGCAGCTCGATGGAAAACCACATGGCTGGGATGATCTTCGCGTCGCCGCGGCCCGGCACGCCCTCCTGGTAGTCCCACAGTCCGATCAGGGGCCCGGCGCCGTGGCCGTGTAGCCCGATTGGATGAGTATACACCGTTCCGTCGATTCCTTCGGCGCGCATCCGCGCGAGTGATGATCGCAGCACCTCGTTGCCGGTCCGTCCGGGCCTGATCTCGTCCATCACGATGTCCTGAAGACTGTTGCCCCGGTGGAGCGCGGCGACGAGCCCCGCTGGCGGCGCGACCTCACCCTCGCGCAGGACGTATCCCATGTGCTGCGTGTCGGTGTGTAGCCCGAGGCCCACGACCCCGAAGTCGCAGTGCAGCACGTCACCGCGCTGAATCACCGGGTTCGCGCCGAGCGCGGCGTCGGTCGCTCCACTGCGCTGGACGTCGACGGATGGCTGGAACCAGCTGCCGAGCCCCAGATCATTCACGCGCTGGCGCATCCACCAGACTACGTCCTCCGTACGCGTCACGCCCGGCGTGATCACCGCGCTGGAGAACGCCGTTTCGATGATCTCCCACGCCACCTTCTGCAGGCTCCCGTAGAACGCGGCCTCTGCTGGAAGGCGCGTGGCGATGAACTCCACGGCCAGGCCGTCGTGCCGGACGAACCGGCTTGTCCATCTATCGCCGAGCGCTTCGTGCATTCCCTCGAGCTCGCCTGCGGTGAGTCCGTCGCTGAACGCAAAGATGCGGGAGACGTTGACCGCGATCGTCCCCGGATCGCGCTCCTCGATTACCTGCTTCAGCGCGAGCCATTGCTCGTCGCCCCAGAGCTCGGCATTGCGTTGTGCGCGCGCGCCGGCGGGACCGGCGGCAGGCTTGGCGGAGCGGACTGCGGTGTACACACCGCCCTGCGAGCTGCCACCGAGCGCGATCCGCTCGACGGAATCCGCGCGCAGCGAGAAGACGTAGATGGTCCTGCGGCGCGCGGCGAAGGTCGTGGGAGACACGAGCGAGGTGAATACCGGATCCTCGTTGTACTCCCGCATCGGTATCACCCACATGTCCACGCCGTATTTGCGCATGAGACCGGGCAGGACGGTGGTCATGCGCGTCTCGAGCCAGCGTTGCCGGGTGTCGGCCTGCTCCCGCAGCGTGCCGAATGGGCGCTCGGGCGCGGTCGTCTGCGCCGCGGCGCCGGCGGGGAGGGCGAGCAGGAATGCGGCGAGCGCGAGACGAAAGTTGGATCGCATGGTAGCTGGCTTGTGCGGGGTTGGGGACGATCGGTGCGAGGCGCGCGGGCGACTCAGCGCGCCGAAGGTTGGTGCTCCGGGAGCTCGGCAATGGGGACAGCGTTCACGGTGTCGGCGTCGGGAACCAGCGCCCGGCGATGATAATCAATCTGCCCGAGGTGATAGTTGAGGTGGGTAGCCAGGTGCAGGAGAAAATCGGCGGTGCGGAGCGTTCGGTCGCCGACCGGCGTGGGGTAGGGCGCGTCGCATCGCTCCGGCGTTATCCTGGCGAGCGTCGCATCCACCGACTCTGCGGCTGTCTCGATTCTCGCCAGCAGCTCCGCCCGGGTGAGACCACGCGTAGCGAACTCCGCTTCCCGGTCGCGCACGAACCCCGTCTGCCCGAGCACGGCACCGACGAAATGCTGGAGGTTACCCACCAGATGCAGGACCAGCGTACCAGGGGAGTTGGCGGTGCCTGGCAGCAGTTCCCACACGAGCGCATCGTCCGGGTACGCCTCGACCTCACGGGCGAGAGCGCGGAGGTCGCGCGCGAGAACGGTGCGGATCGCCGGCATGAATGCGATGGACAGGTTGCTCTCCCTGCTGGGGCGGTTCGATGGTGGATGCGACAGATTTGCGCTCGGTGATTCCGCGCGTCAAGCGGATGGCACGGGTCCCATGCGAATGGATGAGCGCCATTGACGGTGCCGCCATTGGCCAGCAGTATAGGATGCATCTGCCCCGGACCGCCGTGTGATCGGGTGGTGTGGACGGGGCTCATCCCATACGTGGAGCGAGCATGAAACACACTGTTGGTATCGTCTTGGCGCTTGTCTTTGCCGCGTCCGCCGCGCCTGCCGTCGTGGCGCAATCCGCGCCCGACGCGGTCGCCGTGGACCCTACGCACAATGTGGTGCTGGAGAACGACCACGTGCGCGTGTACCAGGCCCTTGCGGCGCCCGGGGCGCGGAGCCCCATGCACAGTCATCGGCCGTTCGTATTTGTGGGGCTCGGCAGGGCACGGTTGCGAATGGGATTATCTGACGGAAGTAGCGCCATAATGGACATCCATCCCGGACAGGTAATGTGGCTGGAGAACGCGCAGCATTCGTGGGAGCTTCTGGCGGGAAACGCCCACGTAATAGGCGTCGAGGTGAAAGGGGCCGCTCGCGGCGCGGCGCCGGGCCCGGTCGCGCGACCGGCGACGGACGCGGTCACCGTTGATCCTGCGCACCACCACGTGGTAATAGAGAACGATCACGTGCGAGTGTATGACGTGCTCGCCTCAGCCGGCGATCGGAGTCCGATGCACAGCCATCCTCCGTTGGCGATAGTCAGCCACGAGACCGCCCGGGTGAGGCTGACCATGCCCGACGGGAGCAAGGCCATGCTCGACCTGCACCCGGGTCAGGTGCTCTGGCTCGAGAACCCTGCGCACTCCTGGGAGCTCTTGTCCGGACAGTTGCGATTGACCGTAGTGGAGCCAAAAGCTGCAGCAGCGAAGTAAGGGCTGCCAATAGGGCGGTTTCCGCACCTCGAAAGAACTTTAAGTGAATCGTGTAACTTCTGCTTGATACTATTCTTCGGCGGTGGTCAGCTTTCTGACTACCGCCGTTGACTTTTGGGCGGGTGGGGAATACCTTCCTCTCTGTTAGCACTCGGTTTTCACGAGTGCCAACCACGCAAGTGATCGGTTATTGGTCGCCGCTTTACCCCGGACCATAAACCAAAAACCAACAACCGCTCCTGGAGGATTTAGTCCCGTATGGCAACCAAAACTGCGACGGCCACGGCCACCAAGGCCAGTCCGCTGGCCGACCGTGTAGTCGTTCGTCCGCTGGAAGACACGGAAACAATGCGCGGCGGGCTGTTCATCCCCGACACGGCCAAGGAAAAGCCGCAGCAGGGTGAGATTATCGCCGTCGGCCCCGGCCGTTACGAAGAAGGCAAGCGCGTCCCCATGGAAGTGAAGGCGGGAGACCGCGTCCTCTACGGCAAGTACAGCGGCTCCGAAGTCACACTCGATGGCGAGACGGTCCTGATTCTTCGCGAATCGGACGTGCTCGCGATTATCAGCTAACCAGAGAGAATATCCATGGCAGCCAAAGAACTTCATTTCAACGTTGACGCGCGCGCGGCTCTCAAGCGCGGCGTAGATCAGCTGGCCGAAGCGGTGAAGGTCACCCTCGGTCCCAAGGGCAGAAACGTCGTCATCGACAAGAAGTTCGGTGCACCGACCGTCACCAAGGACGGCGTCACCGTAGCGAAGGAGATCGAGCTCTCGGATGCGCTGGAGAACATGGGCGCGCAGATGGTGAAGGAAGTCGCGACGAAGACGTCGGACCTCGCCGGCGACGGCACCACCACCGCCACCGTGCTCGCGCAGGCGATCTTCCGTGAAGGCCTCAAGAACGTCACGGCCGGCATCAACCCGATGGCGCTCAAGCGCGGCATCGATAAGGCCGTCACCGCGGTCGTCGAAGAGCTCCACAAGATCAGCGTCCCCACCAAGGGCAAGAAGGAAATCGCCCAGGTCGGCGCCATCTCCGCGAACAACGACAAGGAGATCGGTGACCTGATCGCCGAAGCGATGGAGAAGGTCGGCAAGGACGGAGTCATCACGGTCGAAGAGGCGAAGGGCCTCGAGACCACGTTGGAGACGGTCGACGGAATGCAGTTCGACCGCGGCTACCTCTCGCCGTACTTCGTGACGGATCCGGACAAGATGGAAGCGATCCTCGAGGACGCGGTCATCCTGATCCACGACAAGAAGATCTCCTCGATGAAGGATCTGCTCCCGATCCTCGAGAAGGTCGCGCAGATGGGCAAGCCTTTGCTCATCATCGCGGAAGACATCGAGGGTGAGGCGCTGGCGACGCTGGTGGTGAACAAGCTCCGTGGCACGCTGCGCGTATGCGCGGTCAAGGCCCCGGGCTTCGGCGACCGCCGCAAGGCGATGCTGCAGGACGTGGCCGTTCTCACGAACGGACAGGTCATCTCCGAGGAAGTCGGCTTCAAGCTCGAGAACGCGGTCATCACCGACTTGGGTTCTGCCAAGCGCATCGTCGTGGACAAGGACAACACGACCTTGATCGACGGCGGCGGCGACACGGACAAGATCCAGGGTCGCGTGAAGGAGATTCGCACGACGATCGAGAAGTCCACGTCCGACTACGACAAGGAGAAGCTCCAGGAGCGTCTGGCGAAGCTCGCGGGCGGTGTGGCCGTGATCAACGTCGGCGCCCCAACCGAGAGCGAGATGAAGGAGAAGAAGGCGAGAGTCGAGGACGCGCTGCACGCGACGCGCGCAGCAGTCGAGGAAGGAATCGTCCCCGGCGGCGGCGTGGCTTTCATTCGCGCGCAGAAGGTGCTCAAGGTCCTCAAGCTGGAAGATGCCGAGGAGCAGATCGGCGTCGAGATCATCCGCAAGGCGATAGAAGAGCCGATGCGCATCATCGTGCACAACGCCGGTGGTGAGGGATCAATCGTGGTCGAGAAGATCCGCGCGTCCAAGGAAGGCGCGGCTTACGGCTACAACGCTCTGACGGACGAGTACGAGGATCTGGTCAAGGCCGGCGTCATCGACCCGACCAAGGTCACGCGTACCGCGCTGCAGAACGCCGCGTCCATCGCGGGCCTGCTGCTCACGACCGAAGCGCTGATCGTGGAGAAGAAGGAAGAGAAGGGCGGCGCTCCGGCGATGCCGGGCGGCGGTGGCATGGGCGGGATGTATTAGAGAGGCAGTAGTGGGTTGAATGTCGTTGGTTGACGGTCAATCCAACAGCACTCCGCAGAAGGGCCCCGGGAATCCGGGGCCCTTCTTTGCGAAAACCTCCGGATCGCTGTGACAGTTGGTCTCACAAACTGACATCGAGAATCGCGGAGGTTTTCCGCAGTCCTTCTCGGCAGGATGTCGCGGCGCGCCGCTCGCGCGATTGTCGCATCTGCCGCGACGGCTGTTGACAATACGGCGCACAGATTTCGGAAGTGAGTACCGAGGTGCCACTGGCCTTCTCCGCATTGGGAGTCAGTTCCCGAATCAGTGCACAGCTCCCGCGCCAGGTTCCGCGCGCGGTGTTCTCTGCCGCGAATCACGGCTTGATAAGTTCTCCCCCCTACCGGCGGATCAGGACTCCCAACCCACACCGTCACTCCGCCTACGGGGAGAAGGCCAGATCCATCGGCCCCGGGAGGTGGCGCGGCTTCGACGGCGTGGAGCCGCTATCCTAGAATGAGCCTGGTTGTTCAGTCACCATCGCCTCTTCGAACTCGGCTATATCCCCCGCGGGACTCGAGGACCAGTTGAAAATGTTCACCGCCGTCAGGAGACGCCTGTCCCGCTGGCCGCACTTCATGTAACGAGCTGTGCAATAGGCCGCAGACGGTTCAGGAGGACATCACCACTTAACATGGGGGCTCAAGACAACCATCTTCATACGTGAAGTTGACTCGTGTTTCGTGATAGTCAACGAACTGTCCCGCGCTATCGCGGATCTCGACGCGGTACTGCGTCATTGTCCCACCAGGCATTCCGATTCCCGTATACGAGGGAGCTTCGGTTGGGGGCCCAGCGGAAACTCCATCCACAAACCACTGATACGTCCATGCTCCCGCCGGTCCAGTGACGGTAAGTGTGAATGATTCGCCCTCGGGCACGACAGTAGGTCCGACGATCGCGTAGATGCGTGTGCTGTAGGGGAGGTAGACGTAGGCGTACCCCACTCGGCCATCGTACCGAGCCGGACTGTTGTAAACGTAGTCCTCTGTCGGATAGTCCGGATTGTAGTAAAAGCCTGCGGTTCCGGCGGGGTAATAGCCACTCAGGTCTGCGCGATCACGATATGCGCTTATGCTCCTGAAGCGCTCGGTCCGGATTTGCATACGAACGCGGTCGCGATTGAAAAACTCGGACCGGAGCTCACTGGCTTGACCGTACGGCCCCTCAACAATCACTTGGTACTCCACGTAGTTCCCGCCCGCATCGACTGGGACAGAGCATTGTCGCGGAAGCCGGTGGGAGGCCGCATAATCAAGCGAGCGCCAAACGGGGTCGGACTCGACCTCACAATTACTCTCAGGGTCACGCGCGCGTTCACCACAGGTGGCCGCGAAAGCCACCGCCAATGCAACCGCCGTTAAGGAGTGCGCAGCTGGTTCCACGCTCAGTTCTTAACAATGAGAGCTGGACGGCGCTCGAAAACCCCAGGCCGCCGCGGTACCCGCCCTGTTTCCAGGATAAAAGAACCTTTGCTGGTAGGCATCACGCCTATCGGTATGTATTTGACCACGGCGTCGCCCGCGGGCGAGGAAGTTGGCGTCTCGACCAGCGGTGGTGCGAAAAGTTCAGTCACAGCAACAAACAGCTCATCAGTGGTTACTAAATCGGACGTGCCCACCAAGCGAACGCTGACAGCTGAATCGAGAACGAGGCGCCACCGTGCCATCTGCGGGTACTCGCGGTCCGGGAGGATGAGTTCCGGCACGCCAACGACTTTACGACCGGTGGCTTCCGCGATTAACGAAACGGCATCTTCAGGCGCCATCGGCAGGCCACGAAGATGGGCAGGAATTCCACGGAATCGAAATCGCTCCTCTGCATCGGCAGAATCGTATTTAATCCGCCCGTCCGGGGCAACGGCGATGCCCGGCACAAGCGCGGAAATCGCGAGGCTGATCTGTGGTTGCCCGGTACCGTTGCACAATTGGATAAGCCACCAAGGGCCATAGAATCTCTGCCATCCTCGCGGAATACGCGCTGCTTCGGGCTCGAATGTGGTTCGCGCGAAGTACGGTCGGCCGCATACGCGGAGTGAACTGATATCTACGGGGGCTTGACGGTCAATCTGGAGTACTTTGAGTCCGGCCCGGTGCGTATTGACGAACGCGCGCGCGGCCTTCCGGGCATCGAACTCGGAGATCACTCCTTCGTTCTGACTGGGAGGCATTAGATCAAAAAGACCACGGGAGTTAACACGAGCCGCTGCGGGTCCTGTTACATACCGTGCAACGCCTGGAGCGCCCGCAGGCTCCAGAGGTGCCGAACGATCCTCGTTGTTCGCACATCCCAATACGACGATGCAGACGACGGCTAGTGCACGTATCACGGTTACCCTCGAACGCCGAGTTTGTGTTTTGCCAATGTACTCCGGACCGATTTCGAGTCAAGTCATAGTCTTACGGCTGTCAAACACGGATATGAACAGCAGGATCGGTGCAACCTGCCGCTCCACGAGGCAATACTCTCGCGGACCAGAAGGCTGCTTCGATGCGATTATTTCGACTAACCACTCACGCACGTATTAAACCAAGTCGGCCTTGACCGCGATCGAAGACAACCGCGATGCTCACGTCGGTCGCCCAGCGCTCTTACGTCTGCGCGAACCAGATGACCGAACCAAGGTCACGCGTACCGCGCTGCAGAACGCCGCGTCCATCGCGGGTCTTTTGCTCACGACCGAAGCGCTGATCGTGGAGAAGAAGGAAGAGAAGGGCGGCGCTCCGGCGATGCCGGGCGGCGGCGGTGGAATGGGCGGGATGTATTAAGAAGCCTGCGTCCTGCGTGCTGCGCGCTGCGTGAAGAGCAGTTGGCGCGCAGCACGCAGCCCGCAACACGCAGCAGGAGGGGCTCCGGGAAACCGGAGCCCTTTTCGTTTTCCCCTAGGCGACCCGATCGAATGCCCGGCTTCTTTCCACGCGGGCTGTGAGATCGCCGAGAGTTCTCAGGTGCTGCAGCTCCGCCGTCTCGAACTCGATTTGAAAGCGCTCCTCGAGCGCGGCGATCAGCATCACCAGGTCGAGAGAGTTCACGCCGAGCGAGGACAGCGAGCTCTGCATGGACAGCGACGACCGCACGACTCCGAGCTGCTCGGCGACAAATGCGAAGATGCTCGCCGCGCTGCGGTCTTCGGTCGGAATCGCATCGCATCGGAGCAGCTCACCCATGCGCTCCCGCCATTGCATCACCTCGGCGTAGATCTCGCGGTCCACGGCCTCGTACTCGCGTAGCTTCGCCTGCACGACCGCCTTGCCGTGCTGCGCCGCATACCCGTCCAGCCAATCGCGCACCCAGCTGATATGCCCCGCCTCGTCGGCGATCATCGTCCGCAACGTCTCGGCGATCGCCGGGTGCGTGCCGGGCCAGGACAGGTGCGCCGTGAAATGCCGCACCACGCGGCGCTCGAACACCTGCGTGAGCGCCAGCACGTCGAGCATGGTGCGCGGCGCACCGAGCTTCTCATGGTAGCGCGACTGGTAAGTCTCGCGCACGCGGCGCGGCTGCGCGTCCAGACGCTGGATGGTCTCGCTCCACAGCGCGGCGTGCCGCGTCTCCTCCGCGCAGTGCTCGGTAAGCTTCGCGCGCAGACCGTCATCGTCAGTTTCCTGTGACAGCCTGCCCATCACGAGCCCGCCCGCCAGCTCGGACTCCCGGTAGTAGCTCAGGATCCAGATGTCGTTGTCAGATGCTTTGAGCATCGAAAGCTCCCTGAAGGTGTTGGGTGGGGGACACGCCGCACGCCTGGCGAATCAACCGGTTCATCGCTGCGATCGCTTCGAAATCGTTCTCGGCGGCGACGGGCACAGTCACGATGTCCGCCCCGTAGTGCCGGAAATTCTGCGCGGCCTCGAGGATCTCCTCGGCGACCGCCGGATCCTGCCGCACTCGCTTGGCGAGAAGATCCGCGCCGGCTGAAGCATGCCGGAACTCGTCGCGGGCGATTCGCTCGAGCAGCTCCGCGAGCACGGGCTCCTTCGTGTCCCGCGAGAGCCGCAGAAAGAAATACGCGGCGAAAAGCTCGGAGCAGGCAAAGTTCGTCAGCTGCCCTACGAGGGCTTCAGGTCGCGCGGAGCCGGCCAGTGCGCGCTGGCGCGCTTCCACCATGCGATCCTCGGACAGGATCGAAGGTGAGTAGCCGACCGCATCGAGGTAGCGCTTGAGCGCGGTGTAGTGCCGGAGACCCTCGTACAGCTCGAGCGACAGGACGGCCGTCGCGTCCACATCGTCCCAGAGCAGCTGCATCAGGCGCGGAGCGAACACGGGGAGGTATCCCTCGATCAGCGCGGCGTCGCGCAGCGCTGACAGGATGTGCTCCTCCCGCCTGGCGAGCGCGACGTCTATGTCGCCCCACCGCACGCTCGTCTCCAGCGGCCACGCAGCCTGTTCCGCGGATGCCAGGTGCGGCTCGTACACGCTCATGGGGTCCCCGCAGGCCGGACGGCAGTTGCGAGCGACTGCAGCCCGTAGCGGTCGGAGTGCACGACGATGTCGGTGAATCCCGCCTTCCCGAGCGCCGCGCGTAGAGCCTCCGCGTCGCGGTACCGCGTGTGCAGTTCGGCGAGCTCCCGTAACAACCGGTCCGCCAGCTTGCTGCGCGACATGCCGGACGTGACGAATCGTCCTCCCGGCTTGAGCGCCGAAAGGCATGCCGCGTAGAATCGCGTAAGGTCATCGTCGTCGAGGAATTCGCCGAATCCGGTCGATACGACGAGGTCGAGTTCCCGGGGATACGACGAGGCGTCCAGCGCATCGCCCTCGATGAACTCGAAGGTCCCATCCCGGCCGGCCAGTGAGCGGGAGAGGGCGAGCGCCTCGGGATCGAGATCCATTCCGATCAGGCGCGCGTGCGCGACCGGCCACGGCGTGCCCAAGCCGGCGTCGTTCGCTCCGCCCACCAGATCGCGCGCGATCCCGCAGGGCACCGAGAGCACGCGGACGCTCTCGCCCTGCACGTCTCCGCGGCGGAGCGCCGTCGCAATGTGCAACCGGCTGTGCAGGTGGCGCTCGCGCATCGATCGAGACGCGGGCAGCGCGAGAAACAGCGCGTCCAACAGCCAGCCGATACCGTAGCGCCCGCCCGGTTTCGCCCGGTAGATGTGATCGGCGAAGCGGAAGCTTCCGGAGTTCTCCATTCCCTCGCGCGCCAGATCGCTCGTGCGAGCCAGCGCGTACGCCGGCAGCAGATACCACTTGCCTTCGCGTACCAGTCGTCGCGGGATCGAGGCCGACGTGCGCGTGAAATTCTTTCGGCGGGAGGTCCGCCAGGCAATGGTCGTCACGCGCTTCGCGGCACGGTCACGGCCGCGTCCGCGCTCAGTTGCTCCCGCAGCGCCAGCTCCCAGCGCTCGAGGCCGAACGCGACGCAGCCGCTGTGCGCCGGCGAGCCGTCGGGCAGCGTGATTCCGAACGCGCGGCCAAAGTAATCCTCGTGATAATTGAACGAGGCCACCGCGATCTTCTCTCCTGCGACGGGCATCCGCAGCTCGTACTTGAGCGCGCGGAGCCGTTGCAGCGCGAGCTTCCCCCTGTCCGCGGGGATGTGAAAGGGATCGGTGGCGACGTCGATCGTGGCGCCGAGGTCGAGCCGGGTGACGTACGTCTGTGCGCGGCGCATCAGCGCGCGCCGCGCGCGATCGACTTCGGCACCGGTGCCAAGGAGAACGATCTCGCGCATCGTGAACTGCCTCAGCCGGCCGCGGGAAGCGTCGACCGTCTCGTCGCCGCGCGCACACAGGTTCCGAATGGCAAACACTACGAGCGGGGAATCGAGCTTGCTGTCCGCTACGTCGGCGTAACAATGCATGCACGCGGCCGGCGGCACGGCGAATTCCGCGCTAAGGCCGCTCGGAACGGCTACCGCACGTCCGGGAAACGACGTCAGGTACCCGGCCCGGCACAATTCAGCGATCGGTATCAGCGGCGCGGCTCCGACCTCGCGCGCTCCGAGGTCGCGTCCCCACCCGATCATCTCCTCTTCCACCCCCGCCATCGCCTCGGCTCGACCAGCGCCTCTGCGGCTACGCGTACGGGACCAGATGCGGTCGCGCGCGGGTCTGTCGCTGACCAACGCGCCCAACGCCGTGGCGGCGATGGCCTCGGCGGTCCTGAACCGGTCGAGTCGAATCGCTGAATCCGGCAGAGAGCGTCCGATCTCGGCTTCCACGAACGCGATCAGGTCGAGGACGCGAAGAGAATCGAGCACGCCGTGCTCGAAGAGCGGCGTTTCGGCGCTGACGGGCGCGCGGGCCGGTGCGAGCAGGGCAGTGTTGATGAAGGAAACGATGCGATCCCGCAGTAACTGCCCGGTCATGCTGCGGCTTTCCACTCGTTCTCCACGCAGTACCGCACGACGTCTTCGCACAGTCCGAGCGAATCGGGCCGGTGCCATGCGTCGCCGAGCGCGCCGACGGCGTTCGCCGTGTCGAAGATCTTGGGTCTCGTGAGCTGGCGCGCGAACGATTCGACGGCGCGCGTGGCCGCGGCCATCATCGCGTCGCCGCTCTCGTGCACGCTCCGCACGAACAGCTCGTAAGTCGGCTCGTCCGCCAACACGGGCATGGCAATCGCGCGCTTGCGCCACGCTGGCCGCCGCGCGCGCATAGTGCGCATTGCCGCGTCCAGCACCGCGCCGAGCGTGGGCGCGTCACTGCCGGCGCAAACGTGATACGTCTCTCCCGGCCGAAACGCTTCGGTCGCTAGCCGCCGCAGGGCCTGCGCGGCAAACCCCGTCGAGATGACGTCGATGGGCGTGTCGTCGGCGCCCGGGATCATGGGAACGAGCCCGCCGTACATGAGGCGAAGCGCGGTGTGAAACGCGTTCAGGCTCGTGACCTCGCCCGTGCCGTCCTCGCCGATGGCGGTGCTGAGACGGCACACGCTGAGCGGCAGATCACCCATGGCCGCTCGCACGAGAACTTCCATCTCGTGTTTGGATGCTTCGTAGTTGTTGGCGAACCCGGCGCCGTGTTCCAGCTCCCGCTCGCGAATGGCTCCGCTTCGCAGGCCGGCGACATACACCGTGCTCGCGACGGTCATAGCCGCGAGCCGCGGACAGGTGCGGGCGTAGTCGAGCACGGCGGCGGTCCCGCATACGTTCGCGGCGCGCGATTCCTCCGGAGCGGCCGAGAAGCGGGTGTCGGCGGCGAGATGCACGATGTGCGTCAGGTCCGCCCGTAGCGTGGCGCCGGCTTCGACAAGCTCTGGCAGCTTCCCGTGCAGAAAAACCACCGGCACGCGGTCGCCCGCATTCCAGCTCTGCAGCAGCCGCTGCTGTCGCGCCCCCGAGGGCGCGCGTGTCAGGACCGCGATCCTGTCCACGACCGGTTCCGCCGCGAGCCTGCCCACGACCGCCGCTCCGATTGCTCCGGTCCCGCCCGTCACGATCATCGTCCGCATCAGTGCTGCACCACGATGCAGCTCCAGTTCAGGCCAAAGCCGAACGTGAAGAGGAGCAGCTTGTCGCCGCGCGCCACCCGGCCCGAATCGATCGCGTCGCGGAGGTTGAGAATGTTGTCCGCCGCGATCGTGTGGCCAACCCTCGCGATGTTGTCGGTGTACACCCGGTCTGCAGGCAGCTTGAGCAAGCCACAAAGGATGTCCCAGCTTCGCCGGGAGACGTTGTGCGGGATCACCAGCGAGATGTCGTCCAGCTCGAGGCCCGCGATCGAGAGCGCCTCCATTATGAGATTCTTCGCCGTAGGGAAGTAGGCGGCTATCACCTCGTGCTCCAGCGCCGCTGCGTCCCAGTAGGATCCTTTCGTCACCTGCGCGCACGATAGGATGCGATTCGGCGCGCCGTGTTTCAGCAGCACGGCGCACGCTCCGTCGGAGATGACGTTGTACACCAGATCGCGGGGCGCCCGCGCGGGGAACACGTCCGCGCTGACGCAAAGGACCGCGCCCAGCGCGGGCTCCGCTACGAGCATCGCCCGGCCTATTCGGAGCGCAGACAGCAGGGAAGCGCATCCCTGCTGGTCCACGCCAGCCACGGTCGCGCGCGTCAGCTCGAGCTCTGCCTGCAGGCACGAGGCGGGATACTGGAACGACTCGGCGACGCTGTCGAGGCGGAGCACGGAATCGCGGTCCGACGCGCCGGCCATCGTAGCGCTGCCGGTCAGCGCGGTGGCATACAAGAGCAGCCCGATCTCCGAAGGGTCGGTCGCGGATTCGCGCAGCACCCGGCGCGCGGCGTCGGCGGCCATCTCGAGGTTGGTTTCGCCGTTCGCGACGTGCGCGTACGCGAAGCCGAACGAGGCGAGCGTCTCGGCCGAGCCGGTAAGCAGCCCGTCAGCCCGCAGCTCCGCGAGCGACCGGCGCGTAGCGGGGAGGCAATACCCGAGCGCGGCCATGCCGATGCTCGCGTCGGCGGCTGGGTTCCTCGGCGGGACCTTCGGGGGCTTGGATTCCACGTGGGAAAGTTGCGTTGGTGCCGGCGCGTGTGCGAATACGTATCGTGACGTAGAATTACTGGAACGTCCACCCCCCGGAGGTACGGTGCCGAACGTCAATAAGTCCGTGACCGTCAGTCGGTCGCCTGCAGAGGTGATCGAGTACATCGCCGATGTGTCGAACCACCCCGCTTTCATCGGACCGCTGAAAACCGTTGCCGGACTTTCGGGCGACCCGCAGAAGCCGGGCACCTCATGGACCTGGGTTTTCGTGATGGCCGGCGTGGAGATTTCGGGTGACGCGGAAACCGTCCGGTATGAGCCCGGCCGGCTGTTCAGCTACCGCACCACTTCCGGCGCGCTCAGCACCTTCGAGTACTCCGCGGAAGCGCAGGGCGACGGCGCGAAGGTTACGATCAAAGTCGAATACACGATGCCCGACACGCTCCTGGGGAAAGTCCAGGGTCCTGTCGTAGAGCGACTCAACGACCTGGACGGCCAGCGCGCGGTGGACAACCTGAAGGTGATCCTCGACGCCTGAGGAAGGAGCGGCCCGGCGCTGCCTGCTCCTTCGGGGGGGAGGTCGGTGGTGGGTCTTCAGATGCAGCGCCCGGGAGCTGAACGAGGCGATCGAGAACACTTGCCGAAGGTCGCTGGCGCGCCTGGCACGGTCGCCGGGCGCCTATGAGATACGGACCCCGAAGGAGCTGCTGCAGATCCATGTCGAATGGGGCCGGCGCGCCGCGCGACTCACATTTCTCGGGCCGTGGGGATGCCCCAAGGGGCTGCTGATGAAAAAGCTGCTCGAAAAACAATTCGAGCCCTTCGTCCCCCGCTTGCGCGTGCGATTGCGCAGGACTCGTTAGCCCTGCCGCACGATCTCATCCAATTCAATAACTTCCCGCGATGATCTTCGAGATCCTCGGGCGCCCCGTCCTGGTCACCGTCGCGATTGGCGCACTCCTTACGCAGCTGGCACCCAGTGCGGCATCGGCGCAGGTCACCTCGGGCCAAAGGTATGATCGTCTCGCCATTCGAAACGCGACGATCGTGAACGGCAACGGTACGCCGGCGTCCGGGCCCGCAGACATCGTGATTCAGGGGAACACGATCGCCGAAGTTGTCTGGCTCGATCCCGTTGCGTTGCGAGAGGGTCGCGCGCAGCGCCCTGTCGCCGACGCCGAGATTGACGGTACGGGGAAGTTCGTGCTCCCTGGTCTGATCAATGCCCACGGGCATGTCCAGGACAATCGCGGCGGCGTCGCGCAGCCGCTCGACTACGAGTTCAAGCTCTGGCTCGCCTCAGGTATTACCACTGTGCGCGACGTGGGCTCGGCCACGGTGAAAACGCTCGCTCTGCGCGAGCAGAGCAGGCTGAACCAGATCATCGCGCCGCGACTATACGTGTACGCCATGTTCGGAGCGCGTCCAACGCCCACGAACCCGGTCCAGGCCCGCGCGCGTGTGCGCGAGCTCAAAGCGCTCGGCGTGGACGGCATCAAGACGACAGGACTTGACCGCGACATTCTCGCCGCGCTGCTCGACGAAGCACGAAAGGTCGGTCTCAAAGTCGCGCACCACGCAGGCGTCGAAGAAACGAACGCGTGGGACGACATTCGACTCGGCACGAGCACGATTGAACACTGGTACGGCATCCCCGACGCGGCGATCGCGGGCGGCGTGCAGGGTTTCCCGGCCGATTACGACTACCGCGACGAAGTCGATCGCTTTCGCTACGCGGGCCGCCTCTGGCGAGAGGCGGACTCGGCCAGACTCGGCATGGTGCTGGATTCGATGGTCGCCGCGAAGGTCGCGTGGGTGCCGACGCTCGTCATCTACGAAGCCAGTCGCGACCTGCAGCGCGCGCAGACGCAGCCCTGGTTCAAGGACTACCTGCACCCGACGCTCGAACAATACTTCAAGCCGGATCCCGCCAACCACGGCTCGTACTTCTTCGGCTGGACTACGACCGACGAAACCTACTGGAGAGAGAACTACCGCATCTGGATGCGCGCGCTGCGCGACTTCGAGCGCCGCGGGGGATTGATCGGAGCGGGAGAGGACGCCGGCTTCATATACCAGATGTACGGATTCGGCCTGATTCGTGAGCTGGAGCTCCATGAAGAGGCAGGATTTCATCCGATTAAAGTCATCCAGCACGCCACAGGCAACAACGCCCGCATACTGGGCGAAGAAAACCGACTCGGTCGCATCCGCGCCGGCTACCTCGCGGACCTGATAGTCGTGAACGGGAACCCGCTGGCCAATCTCAAGGTGCTGTATCCCACCGGCGTCGAGGAGATTCAAGGCGGACGCGCGATCCGTACGGGCGGAGTGGAGTGGACGATCAAGGACGGAATCCCGTACCATGGGCCGACTCTGCTGCGCGAGGTGAGGGAGATCGTCGCGGCGGCGAGGGCGAAGTAGGGACGAACTGTGAGGTATTAGTGATTAGGGATTGGTAGTCGACCACACCATAGGAGATGTCTTCGTGATTCGAGCCGGCTATGTATGCCTGTTGACTGTCACCATCGCGACCTCTGCCGCGGCTCAAGCTCCGGCTGACCTCATTGTTACCGCCGATCGCATCTACACGGTCGAGCCCGGGCCGCACGTGCACGCGGTCGCGATCTCGGACGGGCGGTTCGTGTACGCGGGGACGGTACGGGGCGCCGCGCGATACCGCGGACCGAATACGCGGACGATGGATTTTCCAGGCGCGTTCATTTACCCGGGGCTCGCCGATGCCCATGCGCACCTGGGAGGGCTGGGAACCGCGCTCGAGCGGGTCCGTCTCGACGACACCCGCACGTATGAGGAAGTAGTCGCGCGAGCGGTGGAGCGCGCAGGTTCGCTGCCGCGCGGTGAGTGGGTGCTCGGGCGGGGGTGGGATCAGACCCGGTGGCCGGTGAAGGATTTCCCCACGCACGACGCGCTTTCGCGCGCCGTTCCGGACCATCCGGTGGCGATCACCCGTGTGGACGGACACGCGCTGCTCGCAAACGCGCGCGCCATGGAGCTGGCCGGAGTCACAGCGGCCACGCCTGACCCGGCGGGCGGGAAGATCGTACGCGACGCGTCCGGCCGTCCCACGGGCGTGTTCATCGACAACGCGGAAAATCTCATCAACCGGGTGATTCCGCGCGCGACCCCCGAGCAGACGCGCCGCCGCCTGCTCGCGGCCGCGGCGGAAGTGCACAAGTGGGGGCTGACCAGCGTGCACGACGCAGGTGAATCCCGCTCGACGATCGACATCATCGAGTCGATGGCCGCGCAGGGCGAGTTCGATCTGCGCACGTACGTGATGATCTCAGCCGACACCGCGGACGAGCGACACTATTTCGCCCGGGGTCCGGTGAACGCCGCGCACGGCAACCGTGTCTGGATCCGCTCCGTTAAGGTGTACGCGGACGGCGCGCTCGGCTCGCGCGGCGCCGCGCTGCTGGCGCCGTACTCGGATGATCCGGGCAACGTCGGCCTGCTGGTTACCCCGCCGGAGCGGATTCAAAGTCTCGTGCATTCAGCGCTCGCCGCGGGATTCCAGGTTGCTACGCACGCCATCGGCGACCGCGGCAACCGCATCGCGCTGGACGCGTACGATGCCGGCTTCAAGCAAAGGCGCGCTCGCGATCACCGCTTCCGCGTCGAGCACGCGCAGGTGATCTCGCTCGCCGACATCCCGCGCTTCGCGCTTCTCGGAGTGATTCCATCCATGCAGGCGAGCCACCAGCGGAGCGACATGCGCTGGGCTGAAGAGCGCGTGGGCCCGCAGCGAATTCGCGGCGCGTACGCCTGGAGAAGCCTCCTGCGTTCGGGCGGCGTAATACCGAACGGCAGCGACGCGCCGGTAGAGAGCGTGAACCCGCTCATTTCGTTTTACGCAGCCGTGACGCGACAGGACGAGAGCGGCTTCCCGCCCGGAGGATGGTATCCCGGGCAGCGCATGACGCGAGCCGAAGCGCTCAAAGCGATGACAATCTGGCCCGCCTTTGCGGGATTTCAGGAATCGATGCTCGGCTCGGTCAAGGCAGGGAAGCTCGCGGACCTCACGGTCCTTGACCGCGACATCATGACAGTCCCCACGAACGTGATCCTTTCGGCCAACGTCGTTGCGACATTCGTCGGCGGGCGCCAGGTGTACAGCCGCGCTGCGGGGGGGCAGCTTCGTGAGGCACCGCCCCCGCGGATCCACTCGGACCCGCTTCCTCCGCAGCTCACTCCTTCTTCGGCGCGCGATTCCGCCGCGGTCGTAGCTGCTGTCGAAGGCTTTCACGCCGCGCTCGCCGCGGGAGACAGCACCGCCGCTCTCTCGTTCCTCGACGATGGTGTCGTCGTGCTCGAGTCGGGCGGCGTAGAGACCAAGGGGGAGTATCGCTCGCACCACCTGGCGAGCGACATCGCATTCGCCCGCGCCGTGCCGGGCACGCGAAGTCCTATGCGGGTTCGGATCGCAGGCGATGCCGCCTGGGCCTCGTCCACGAGTATCACTCAGGGAACGTTCAACGGCAGAGCTATCAACTCAGCCGGCGCCGAGCTGATGGTGTTGCGGCGCACGACCACCGGCTGGAAGATCAGCGCCATCCACTGGTCGTCGCGCACTCGGCGGCCGTAGGGAGATCAGATGACCAATCCGCGCTTCCCCATCGGCGAGTTCCAGCGGCCCGATCGCCTGTCCGTGGAAGATCGCGCTGCCGCTATCTCGAGGATCGAGGCCCTGCCCGCCACGTTGCGGGCCTCCCTCGCCGGCATGTCCGACGCCCAACTGGACAGCACGTACAGGGACGGTAGCTGGACGCTACGTCAGGTCGTTCATCACCTGGCGGACAGCCACGTCAACTCCTACACCCGTTTTCGCCTGGCGCTGACGGAGAAACATCCCACCATCAAGCCGTACGACGAAGCGAAGTGGGCCGAGCTCGAGGACGCGCGCGCGATGCCAGTCGAAGTCTCACTGACCCTGCTCGAGTCGCTGCACGTGCGCTGGATACGGATGCTGCGCTCGCTCGATCCGTCCGACTTTGAGCGTACGATCCACCACCCTGAAAGCGGCACGATGTCGATCGACCAACTCCTCGCGATGTACGCCTGGCACGGCGACCACCACATCGCTCACATCAACCTGGCGCGCAGCAAGAATCCTTAGTGCTCTTGCAGTAGCCCGTAGCTCTCAGCTTGCAGCTGGCCGCTACCAGCTTGGCAGTTCTAAGTCGCAGTTCTCAGTCGCCTGTTAGCTGCCTCTGCCGTACGCCCCGCGGATCATCTCCCTCGCCCCATCGCTGAGCCCCACATGCCGCCGGGCCATCATCCGCGCCGCCACCTCGAGAAACTTCTCGATCTCGTACCGCTCCTCCGCGCCCCACGCGAACGCAGCCACCGACTTGGCCGGCATGCCCGACCCGAACACGTTCGCGCCAGCGCCGATCACAGTACCCGTCGTTAGCATGGTTCCGATTCCCGTCTTCGAGTAATCCCCGAAGAACGTTCCCAGAAACTGTTCACCCGTATCCCGCAGTCTGCCGGAGGTTTGCAGCTGCACCTTGCCGTAAGTGTTCTTGAGGTTGCTGGTCGTCGTGCCCGCGCCGAGGTTCACCCACCGGCCCAGGTACGAATGGCCCACGAAGCCCGTGTGCCCTTTGTTGCTGTGACCCAGCACGATCGTATTGCTGATTTCGCCGCGAACTTTGCTTACCTCGCCTATCGAGCTAGACGAGACGCGGTCGCCCACGACGATCGCCTTCTCGCCGATGAATACTGGTCCGGTGATGCGCGTGAACGCGGATATCTCCGCGCCTTTTCGCACCAGGATCGGTCCGTCGGTCAGGTCGAACACCACCTGCGGCTCGATCTTCGCCCCTTCTTCGCAGTAGAGCGCGTGCCCGCCGATCGTGATGCAGTCGCGGGGCGCGACCACGTCGAGCCCGCTGCCGATCGTCGGGATGTCTTCCTGGAGCTGGTCCACCAGCGTCCCGACGAAATCCCACACGTTCTCGATCCACCTCCCGGGAATCTCCGCGGCTTTCGCGCGCTCCTGAGCGAGCTCTTCCAGGGAAAGCTGTCCCTCGCCGAACCGTGACGCGTGGTGGCTCGAATTGATGCGCACAGCCACGACCTTGCCGCCGCTTTTCCAGACTTTCGTCTTCGGGTCGATCTTTCCCGGCGCCAGCGACGGCACGAAGCGCGCATTCGCTACGATCGTTCCGGGCACGACATCGGAATCGGCGCACACCGCCGGAGGAGCGTCGAGCTCCTCGAAGGTGGCGAGGTGCGGCGCCCCGATGAACCCGGAGGCCTTGAGCCCGAACGCCCGCTCCCACCGCTTGCGGATCACCTCGGCGCCGGCGCGCAGCTCGCTCGCGGGGCGCGTCAGGGCAAATGGCTCGAACGCGCGCGCCGCCGCGTCGTCGTACAAAAAGAAATTGCTCACGGGATGTTCTTGATGTCAGGCGGAAGGGAGTCGAGCAGCGTCTTCAGGTCCTCCGACTTTTCGACGGTCGTCACGAGAGTGAGCCCGGGACGGCTGATCACCACCAGGTCCTCGACTCCGTAGAGCACGACGGCATCACCCTCTGCGTGCACGACGTTGTTGCGGGACTCCAGAAGGTGCGTGCGCCCGCTGGCTACGTTGCCGGCGGAATCGTGAACGCAAGCGCGCCGCAAGGCGGCCCAGGTGCCAACGTCGTCCCAACCGAACTCGCCGCGAACCACCAGTACGTTCGAGCTGCGCTCCAGCAGTCCCTCATCGACCGAGATCGATTTCACGAAAGCGAAGAATTCTTCCCGCGAGCGTGACGCGCGCGACGCCCTCGCCGTCGCATGCCGGTCAAGAGCCGGCGCGACCTCGGGTGTGTGCTGCCGTATCTCGCCGAGGAAATCGGCCGCGCGCCAGCAGAAGATCCCGGAATTCCACAACGCGCCCGAGTCCACCAGGAGCTTCGCGCCTTCCCGATCGGGCTTCTCGATGAACCGCCTCACCCGGAATCCACCCTCGACTGCGGCTCCAACCTCGATGTAACCGAAGCCCGTGTCGGGCCGCGTCGGGACGATGCCCACGGTGACGAGCGAGCCCGAGGATTCCGCGAGCGCGGCTGCGTCGCGCAGCGTGCTGGCAAACATGGCCTCGTTCGCGATGGCCCAGTCCGCATGGATGCAGACCATCACGCCGTCCGAGGCGCCGCCGTTCGCCGTCTCACGCGCCACGATCTCCGATGCTGCCCACGCCAGCGCAGCCGCCGTTCCGCTTGGCCGCGGCTCGGCGATTACGTTTTCCACCGGGATCCCCGGCAGCACCCGCGCGACCGCGTCGCGAAGCTCGGCGTTGGTCAGCACCAGCGTGTTCACCGGCTCCGCGACCGCCGCCATCCGGCGCGCCGCGTTGGCGAGCAACGGGTCGCGATCTACCAGCGGAAGCAGCTGCTTCGGGCGCGTCGGAGTGCTCAACGGCCAGAAGCGGGAGCCCACGCCGCCGGCCAGAATCACGGCCCAGCGCGTCATCGCTGCGGATCCAGGGCCGGCCTGCGCCTCAACCGAGATCCAGGGACGAGTGCTCGCCGGTCGCCGCGGCAACGGGCACGCCCAGCAGCTGGGCGACCATGGTGTACAGCTTTTTCGGGCTGAACGGCTTTGTGAGGAATTCCGTGGCGCCGAGTCGCATGGCGTTCCGCTCCTGGTCCTCCTCGCCGGCGGCGGTCAGAATCACCGTCGGGAGGGACTTCGTCTTATCGGTGGCGCGCAGCCGGGCGAGCACGTCGAGCCCGCTGAGCTTGGGCATCATCAGGTCCAGGACGACGAGTGCGATGTCCGGGTCGCGTTCGATCGCATCGAGTGCCGCCTCTCCGTCCTCGGCCAGAATCACCTCGAAGGGACCCTGTTCGAGCTTCATCTGTATGATCCGTCCGATGTGGGGCTCGTCGTCGGCTACGAGAATCCGCTGCTTTCCGGGCGGATCAGCCGTCATGTGAGCCAATCACCGCCGGAAGCGTAGGCATAGGTGTCAAATGGAAGAAGGGATGGCGGTTCCTGGCAGAGCCGCTGCCGACATCCAAAGCTAACAGCAAGCAAGGGCTCGCGGACCGACACCGCGTCGAATTGCAATCGCTTGAAGTGGCGTGACTTAGGCAATACAATACAACCCTTAACCGGAGCCATACCTGTCAACAGTTTCTGAATTGCGCGCCCGCCGCGTTTTGCGCGGGATTCGCGTCCGCGCTTCCACTCTCGCCACCGCTCTCGGGCTGGCTGCCGCCGGAGCGTTCGCCGCGGCCTGCGGCGAGGTCGCGGGGCTCGAGGCGACAGCCGAAACGATCTTCGATACGCTCTCCGTCTTCCCGCTCACCGGCTC
>JACDCY010000031.1 GCA_013817305.1 Gemmatimonadaceae bacterium
GACGTCGGCGACAAGTTCGGCGCGGGCGAGCTGATCCTGCCGTTCGTGCTCCAGTCCGCCGAAGTGATGAAGAAAGCGGTCAAGCACCTCGAACAATTTCTCGAGAAGGCGGAAGGCTATACCAAAGGGAAGGTGGTGCTCGCGACCGTGTACGGCGACGTGCACGACATCGGCAAGTCGCTCGTCAACACGATCCTGTCGAACAACGGCTACACCGTGTTCGACCTCGGCAAACAGGTTCCGGTCAACACGATCCTGGAGAAAGCGGTCGAAGTCGGCGCGGACGCTATCGGGTTGAGCGCGCTGCTCGTATCGACCTCCAAGCAGATGCCGCTGTGCGTCAAGGAGTTGGACAAGCGCGGCATGAACATTCCCGTCCTGATCGGCGGCGCGGCGATCAATCGCCGGTTCGGCCGCCGCGCGCTATTCGTCGAGGGTGAGCGCGCCTTCGAGGCCGGCGTCTTTTACTGCAAGGACGCGTTCGAGGGGCTGGAGACGATGGACGTCCTGCAGGACGCGAAGCGCCGAGAGCAGTTCATCGCAAAGAATCTCGACGACGCAAAGACGGACGTGTTCCTGCGGACCACGGTAGGCAAGGACATCGCGGTCGGCGACGCGGCTGGTGCGCGCAGCGACGTAAGCGCGACCAATCCGCTGCCGCGGCCCCCGTTCTGGGGCACCCGCGTGCTGCGCGACATTCCGCTCGAAGAGGTGTTCGACCTGCTCGACCTCGACGAGCTGTACCGGCTGCAGTGGGGCGCGCGCGGCTCGGGCGACCAGTACAAGGCTACGGTAAAGAACGAGTTCGAGCCCACGCTCGCGCGTCTCAAGGCGGACGCGGTCGCGCGCAAGTGGCTCGAGCCCCAAGCCGTGTACGGCTACTTCCCCGTGCAGTCGATCGCGAACGACATCGTCGTGTACGACCCCGCCGCGTACCAGAGCGACGGCGGTTCGCTACGCGAGATCGCGCGCTTCCACTTTCCGCGCATGGTGGGGCGCGAGCGGCTCTGTCTCGCGGATTACTTCCGCTCGAGCGAGAGTGCGGACGTTGACGTCGTCGCGCTCCAGATCGTGACGGTGGGCGATGCCGCCAGCCGCGAGTTCGACCGGCTGCAGTCCGCCAACGAATACTCCGAGGCGTACTACACGCACGGTCTCGCTGTGGAAGCCGCCGAAGCCGTCGCCGAGTGGATGCACCGGCGGATCAAGCGTGAGCTCGGTCTCGACACGGGCAAGAGATACTCGTGGGGCTACGGTGCCTGCCCGGACCTGGACGATCACGCCACCGTCTTCAAGCTCCTCCCCGCCGCGGAAGCGCTGGGCATGGGGCTCACGGAATCCTTCCAGCTGCTGCCCGAACAGTCAACAGCCGCGATCATAGTGCACCACCCCGAAGCCAAGTATTACGCGGTGCGCGGCGTCGCTGACGCCGATCTGGCGGCCGAGCCCGTGGCCGCCGGATGAGTCTGCTGCGCCGGAACCGCGAGGTGTCGCGCCTGGAGTCGTTCAGCGACGCCATGATCGGGTTCGCCGCTACGCTGCTGGTGGTGACGCTCGAAGTACCGCGCACCTTCAGCGCACTGGTCGCGAGCCTGCTCGGCTTCGTGCCGTTCGCGCTTAGCTTCGCCGTGCTCGTGACGATTTGGGCGGCGCACAACAATCTCTTTCGCCGTTACAGGCTCGACGATCCGACCACGATTGTGGTCAACAGCCTGATGCTCTTCACGGTTTTGTTCTACGTCTATCCTCTCAAGTTTCTCGCGAGCGGCTTCGTTTACACGTTCTTTGGTTACGGGAACGAGGTCATCTCGTCGTCTCGCGAGCTGCAAATACTGTTCATTGTTTACGCGGCTGGTTGGAGCGTTGTTTTCGGATGTGTGGCGTTTCTCTACCACCATGCTTCCGCGAGCCGCGACCGGCTCGGACTATCGTCGCTGGAAGCGTTCGACGCGGTCACGCACGGAAGGCACTACCTGATGTTCGTGGGGGCCGGGGTTCTTTCGATTCTCCTCGCGTGGGGCAACGTCGGCGTCGGGATCGGAGTTCCGGGATGGGCGTTCGTGCTGCTGGGTCCGTTGTGCTGGTGGAATGGCAACGCGCGCGCAGCAGTTCGCGGGGTGTTGGAGGCTGGCACCGCCCCGGTCGCGACGGGAGTGGCCAATGGCTGATGAATCAAAGCTCGCGCGGCTGCTCGACCCGCTCCAGGTCGTCGTCTTCGACGGCGCGATGGGCACACAGCTGTACGCGAAGGGCGTGTTCATCAATCAGTGCTACGATGAGCTGAACCTGCGCGCGCCCGATCTCGTGCGCGACGTGCACCGCTTGTACGTGGACGCGGGCGCGGAGGTGATCGAGACCAACACCTTCGGGGCCAACCGGATCAAGCTCTCGCAGTTCGGGCTCGGCGGTCAGGTCGGAGAGATCAACGAAGCCGCAGCGAAGATCGCGGCCGCGGCGGGCGAGGGAGACGTGCTGGTGGCGGGCGCAGTCGGCCCGCTGGGCGTTCGGCTCGAGCCCTACGGTCCAACCAGTCTGGACGAAGCGCGCGCGGCGTTCACGGAGCAGATGCGCGGACTCGTGGCGGGCGGCGTCGATCTTTTTCTGCTCGAGACCTTCGCCGACGTGCACGAAATCGAGCAGGCGATCCTCGCGGCGCGTGCCGTTGACCGTGACATGCCGATAATCGCCCAGATGACGATCGGAACGGACTGCCTCACCCCGTACGGAGTCAGCGCCGAGGACGTCGCGAAGACGCTGGATGCGTTCGGCGCCGACATCATTGGACTCAACTGCTCGGTCGGGCCGCAGACGATTCTCGACGCGATCGAGAAGATGGCGCCGGTCACGCGCCGCAAGCTGAGCGCGCAGCCGAACGCCGGCATGCCGCGCGAGGTCAGCGGTCGCAGCATGTACATGGCGAGCCCGGAGTACATGGCGACGTACGCGCTGCACCTGGTGCACGCCGGCGCGCGCATCGTCGGCGGCTGCTGCGGCACGACACCGGAGCACATCGCGGCAATGGTTGAGGGGATTCGCCCGCTGTCCCCGCGCACCGCGATGGCGTCGTCGGTCGAGCGCCGCAAACAGCGGCCGGACGCCCCCGAAGAGGCTGTCGGCGTGGATCCAGTTCCGTTCGCCGAGCGGTCGAAGTTCGCGGCAAAGATCGCGCGCGGCGAGTTCGTCACGTCGGTCGAGATCGTTCCGCCGCGCGGCGTAGACGCGTCCCGCATGATTCGCGACTGCCGCTCGCTCAAAGAAGCGGGAGTGGACGCGGTCAACGTGCCGGATGGTCCGCGCGCGCAGAGCCGGATGGGCGCGGTGCTCACGAGCCTGTTGATCGAGCAGCAAGTCGGCATCGAGACGGTGGTGCATTACTGCTGCCGCGACCGCAACCTGCTCGGCATGCTGAGCGATCTGCTGGGCGCGGCCGCGGTCGGACTGCGCAACATCCTCATTATCACCGGTGATCCGCCGAAAATGGGTCCGTACCCAAACGCGACCGCGGTGTTCGACATAGACGCGATCGGGCTCACGAATCTCGTGGCGCGGCTGAATCGCGGCCTCGATCCGGGGGGGAACGCCATCGGCGCGCCGACGTCGTACGCGGTCGGCGTGGGAGTGAATCCGGCTGCTCTCGACATCCCGCATGAGATCAAGCGGTTCGAGTGGAAGGTCGAAGCCGGCGCGGAGTACGCCATCACGCAGCCGGTATTCGACGTAGATCAGCTCGAGAGCTTCATGAAGAAGATCGAACACGTGCGGATCCCGATCATCGCCGGGATCTGGCCGCTAGTGTCGGTGCGGAACGCGGAGTTCCTGGCGAACGAAGTGCCGGGAGTGAGCGTGCCGGACCACATCATCGGGCGCATGCGGCGAGCGGGTGAGGTCTCGAAGGAAGCGGGAGTCGCCGAGGGTATCGCGATCGCCCGGGAGATGCTGGATCGCGTCAGGCCGATCGTGCAGGGCGCGCAGGTCTCGGCACCGTTTGGGAAGGTCGAGCTGGCGCTGGAGGTTTTCCGCAGTCTGGCGTGGGCGGAAGCCGTGCCGTGAGGATCCATACGTCGGAGCTGGGGACCATTTTCGCGGCCGCCTATCTGCTCGGCTGCGCCACTTCCCTAACGAGCGGGGCGCGCACGAACGAGCGCCGCTTAGTCGCAGCCATTCACTCCGCAGTCATTATCGGCGGCACAATGCCTGCCGTGGGGCACCCCTACGATCTCGGACGCGAGCATGTCGTCGTCGACAGTGCGTCACTGCGTAACGTCGGCCGGCTATCCGCAAGCGGCGTCGACGACCTTAAGGCCCGTTTCGGTAATCGCGTTACCATCGGGGTGCCGGCGCAAGCGGCAGCATGTGCGGTCGCCCCATCTCGTCCGTGCATTGCTGTCAAACTGGTTGGTGCGAATGTCGATAGTGGCAGCGCAACCATTCGGCTCAGTTCGTGGAACGTTGGCGTGTGCGGCGGTTCCTTCGGGGCGACGTTCCGCATTGACGTTACCCCTGTTCCCGCAGAGATCATACGCGTAGACGATGTGGACATCGGAGATTGTGGATGAGCGCATAATTGCGTCGGCGAGATCCGCTACCTGCGGTGGCACACGCTCGTGTTGACTCGATTCGCAGGGTGCGCAGGTCTCAGCGCCGTTCGGTAAGGTCGAGCTGGCATTGGACGTTTTTGCGGGTAGCGCTTGACGCGTTGAGCACTGCGTGAAGGTTTCCCCGGACTTCTTCGATGAGGACTGGGATGCGTCGCGTGTTCAAGTGGATCGGAATCGTTCTCGGGAGCATTGTCGGGCTGATCGCCGTGGCCGCGCTGGCGCTGTTCATCCGCGGCAACAGCAGGCTCAATGCGACGCACAAAGCTCCGGACACCCTCGTGTCGGGCTTCGGCGATTCCGCTTCGCTTGCCCGCGGCGAGCACATCATGCGGATCCATTCCTGCCAGTTCTGTCACGGCGACCAGCTCCAGGGGCGAGTGTTCCTGGATATCCCGCCGGCGCTCGCCGTCGCCTCGAATCTCACGCCGGGTCAAGGCGGCGTCGGAGCGACGTACAGCGGCGAGGATTGGGATCGCGCGATTCGCTACGGCATCAGACCAAACGGGACGATGCTGCTCCCATTCATGCCCTACGACATGTTCAACCACCTGAACGACCGCGACGCCGGCCATCTGGCCGCCTATCTCGAGTCGCTGCAGCCCGTGGACAACCAGGTGCCGCCGTCGCGCGCGAAGTTCCCGGGAAAGCTCATTTTCGGAAACTCCAATCTGCTCCCGAAGAAGCGCGCCGCCGCAATCCCGATACTCGACGAGGCGCCGACGCCGGAGTACGGCAAGTACCTCGCGTCGACGACGTGCGTCGCGTGCCACGGAGATCGGCTGCAGGGCGGGAAGCATCCTGATCCAACCGCGCCCCCGGCACCGCCGCTCCCTCCGACCTCGGCGTGGACAGACGAGCAGTTCGCGCTGACGATGCGCACCGGGAGGACGCCGGCGAGACAGCTCAGCGAGCACATGCCATGGAGGTTCTACGCGGACATGACGGACACGGAGCTCGCTGCGGTGCGGGCGTACATAAGAACGATTGCGGCGGCTCCGGCAGCTACGAATTAGCGGGCGAATCTCCCGGCTGGATTATTCCAGAGGCCTGGACCCCAGAGTATGATTCCGTAATGAAGGCGATTCTGTTGATCGACCATGGCTCCCGGCGGAAGGAAGCCAACGACATGGTCTACTGCATGGCCAATCTCCTCCAGACGCTCGCCGGCCCCGACGTGATCGTCCGGCCGTCGCACATGGAGATCGCTGAGCCGAACATCCGGCAGGGATTCGCGAGCTGCGTCGAGGCAGGCGCGACGGAGGTCATCGCGTTTCCGTACATGCTCTCTCCCGGGCGTCACTCGATCGAGCACATCCCGGAGATGGTCGCCGCCGCCGCGAATCCGTTCCCGCACGTGACCTTCCACGTCACACCATCCTTCGGGGTCCACGAAAAGCTGGGCGAGCTGATCCTGTCGCGGGCCGGAATCGAGCGGCACGCTGCCGCGCGAACGGATTTCGACTGCTGCTGGAGCCCGGACAAGGTGGAGTTCTCCTGCGGCGACGCGTGCAGGGTCAAGCAGACGCTGCCGGTGGGCGCATGACGGGCACGCCGCGCCCTCTGACGATCCTCACCGAAGAGGAGGAGATGTTCCGCGACGCCATCGCGGCATTCGCCGAGGAGGAAGTGCGCCCCCGCGTCCGCGACATGGACAACGCTCGCAAGCTCGACGCGACGTTGATCCCGAAGTTCTTCGAGCTCGGTTTGATGGGGATAGAGGTACCTGAGGAATACGGTGGCGCCGGCGGCTCGCTGATGATGGTCGCGCTGGCGGTCGAAGAAATCAGCAAGGTGGACGCGTCCGTCGCGATCCTCTGTGACGTGCAGAACACCCTCGTGAATTTCCCGATTGCCAGGTACGGCAGCGACGAACAGAAGCAGCGGTACCTCACGCGGCTCACCTCCGAGATCGTGGGTGCGTACGCGCTATCAGAGGCGGGCTCCGGCTCCGATGCGTTCGGCCTGGCGACCCACGCGGAGAAGAAGGGCGACGGCTGGGTGTTGAACGGCAGCAAGATGTGGATCACGAATGGCGCGGAAGCCGAGCTGTTCGTGATCTTCGCGAACGCGGATCCAGCCGCCGGCTACAGGGGCATCACCGCATTCATCGTCGAGCGCGACGCGCCGGGCTTCGCCGTCGGCAAGAAGGAAGACAAGCTAGGCATCCGCGCCTCGAGCACGGTAGAGCTGCTGCTCGACAGCTGCGAGCTGTCGGGGGAGCACGTGCTTGGCCCCGTAGGCCAGGGCTACAAGATCGCGATCGAGACGCTTAACGAAGGCCGCATCGGGATCGGTGCCCAGATGATCGGCGTTGCGCAGGGCGCGCTGACCGCGGCGATCGGGTACGTCCAGGAACGCCGCCAGTTCGGCAAGGAGCTGGCGCACTTTCAGGCGATCCAGTTCCAGATCGCCCAGGCGGCCACGGAGCTCGAGGCCGCGCGGCTCATGGTGTACAACGCAGCTCGCCTCAAGGACGCGGGCCACGACATCGCGCGTCAGGGCGCCATGGCCAAGCTGTATTCGTCCCAAGTGTGCGAGCGCGTCACCTCGTTGTGCGTCGAGCTGTTCGGCGGATACGGGTACACGACTGACTATCCGGTCGAGAAGTTCTATCGGGACGCCAAGATCGGGACTATCTACGAAGGCACGTCGAACATGCAGTTGCAGACGATCGCAAAGTCGTTGCTCCGGTAGCGGTTCGGGCTTGCGGCGCCAGCTAATCCTCTTCGGGGGCTACGCTCGCAAACTGCGCGAGCTAAGACGCCCCCTGCGAGGATAGCTGTCGCCGCAAGCCCGAACCGCTACACACACCGCTGCGTAGGCCGCACAAGCGACAACGCACAGAAAACCTAAGGTGACCTTATGACGCTCGCCCGCTCCGTTGCGCTCCTCGCTGTCGCCCTCGTCACCGCCGCGCCCACTGACGCGCAGCAGACAGTGGACGCGGAGTACGCGCGGTTGGTGCGCGAGTACACATCGGACCCGCTTTTTCTGCCTGCGAGCGTGGCGACGCTCCCGGAGCATGCGAACGTGCCGTCGCCCAAAGAGCATTTTGGCACGGTCATAGGCGCGCCGGGCGTCATGCATCGCACCAGCGAGATCTACGCGTACTACCGAGCGCTCGCGGCCGCGACGCCTAGAGTGCGTGTCGAGAACGTGGGCACCACCGAAGAAGGGCGCGAGCTGCTGCTGATCACCGTCGCGGGTGACGCTCTGCTGCCGCAGCTCGCGGAGCAAAAAGCCATTGCGGCGAGGCTGGCCGATCCGCGAAAACTTCCAGCCGCGGAGCTCGAGTCGGTGCTCGCCCGCGCGAGGCCGATCTACTATATCAGCGGGGGGTTGCACTCGCCCGAAATGGGCTCCCCCGAGATGCTGATGGAGCTCGTGTTCCGCCTCGTCGTCAGCGATGACCCACAGATCCGTACGATCCGCGACAACGTCATCATGCTCATCAACCCGGTCGCGGAGCCGGACGGGCGGGACAAGCAGGTGGACTGGTACCATCGCTACACGAAAGCGCGGACCCAGTGGGACGACGGATTTCCGCGGAGTCCCCCATACTGGGGAAAGTATGTGTACCACGACAACAACCGTGACGGCATCCAGATGTCGCAGGAGCTGACGAAGTCCATCTATCGCTCCTACTTCGAGTGGTTTCCCGTCGTGTCGCTCGACCTGCACGAGTCCGTGCCGCTGCTGTACATCTCGACGGGCACCGGGCCGTACAACGAGACGCTCGACCCGATCACGATCGGGGAGTGGCATCTGTTCGCGCAGAACGAAGTCACGCAGCTCACCGCGCAGGGACTGCCCGGGGTGTGGACCTGGGGATTCTACGACGGCTGGTACCCGGGCTACGCGCTGTGGATCACCAACAACCACAACGGTATCGGCCGCTTTTACGAAACGTTCGGTAACGCCGGCGCGAACACGTACATCCGCGACCTGACGAACAGCCGGTTCGCCGGGAACGTCGTGACGAGCAGGCAGTGGTACCGACCCTTCCCTCCCACGCAGAAAGTCCGCTGGGGCGCGCGCGACAACGTGAACTTCATGCAGGCGGGCGTCATCGCGTCGCTCGCTTTCGCCGCGCACAACTCCAACCAGCTGCTCCGCAACTTTTGGCAGAAGGGAGTGAACAGCATGCGGCGCGGCGAGACGGAGAAGCCGCACGCGTTTGTGATCCCCGCGTTCGAGAAGCAGCGCGATCCGAAGCGGACCGCGTACCTCGTCAATCAGCTCCGGCGTCACGGCATCGAGGTCCATCGGCGCGCGACCGGCGACTCCGCGGGGGATTTTGTCGTCCTCCTCAATCAGCCGTACCGGAACTTCGCGGTCAGTCTCCTGACGAAGCAAAACTTTCCAGCCGACGAGCCGAACCCGCCGTACGACGACATCGCATGGACACTCGGCTACATGTACGGCGTTGAAGTGAAAGCTATCGACGATCCTGCCGCGCTCACGTGGCAGGGCTTGACGTTTCTGCGCGATACCGTAGCCGCAACCGCGGAAGTCAGCGGCAGCGGCGCCGTGCACGTGCTTGAGTACAAGGCGCAGGCCGAGGCACTGCCGGCGCTGTACACGCTGCGCGAGAGATCTGCGGGCACGCGCGTCACGGCCGCTGAAGCGGCGTTTGCCGCCGAAGGAATGCGCTTCCCCGCCGGCTCGCTCATCTTCGAGAACCTGGGTGACGCCGTCGCGCAGGACATCGCGCGCCGCTTCGCACTCCCGCTCGTGCGCGTGGGCGCCGTTCCTTCCGTGCAGCGTCACGCGGTGGATCTCCCCCGCGTGGCGGTCTATCACACGTGGACGAACACGCAGGACGAAGGCTGGGTGCGCTTCACCTTCGACCAGTCGCGCATTCCGTACACGTCTATCCACAAAGACGATCTCCGCCGTGGTAACCTGCGCAACCGGTTCGATGTCATCCTCGTGCCCAACGCGGGCGGCGGAATTCAGAACCTGATTCACGAGGTGCCGACGAAGTTCGGACCGATGCCTTTCACGAAGACACCTCAGTATCCGTCGCATGGCACGCCGTCATCTACGGCGGACATGGCCGGCGGCCCCGGTTTCGAGGGAATCGCCGAGCTCCAACGGTTCGTAAATGAAGGCGGCACGCTGATCACGCTGCATGGCGCGACCGCGCTGGCGGCGGAGACCGGTATCGCACGTCCGCTCACCTCTCTGACCGCGACGTCGCTGTTCCACCCGGGCTCGATCGTGCGGATGATGACGCGGCGCCCGAATCATCCCGTGTGGTACGGCTATCCAGACACAACTAACGTGTTCCGCGGGAACGGTCCCCTCTGGCAGGTCAACCTCCGCGATCGCGGGATGGTCGTCGCGCAGTTCGGCACGCGCACGCCGCGCGACGAAGAGGAGCCGACAGGCCGGTTCTTCGGCATTCCTGAAACTCCGCGGCCCGGCGCGGGCGAGGCGAGCCCGCCCGCCGGAGCCGCCCCCGCGGCTGACAGCGGAGCGCCGCGCCCAGCCGCGCCATCACAGTCAGCAGCGAGGGGCGGCTCCGGCACGAACGAATACGTTCTGTCGGGTATGGTAAGGAATCAGGATCAGATCATCGGGCAGGGCGCGATTTTCGACGTGCCGGTCGGGCGAGGACGAGTCATCTCGTTTTCGTTCAACCCGCTGCACCGCTACCTGAACCACCACGAGTTCCCTCTCGTCTGGAACTCGCTCATGCACTGGAACGACGGAATAACGAGATGAAAATGCGCCTCATCATCGCGCTGGTTGGCCTCGCTGGGTTCGCGCCCGCGCTCGCCGCGCAAATACCCGAGAGCGAGTACGCCCAGCGTCGGGCAGCATTCGCTTCCCGGATGCGGGAGGGATTCCTGGTTCTGCCCGGCGCACCGGAGCCGGCGCGCGACTACATGGACTTCGCGCAGGAGCCCAACTTTTTCTACCTGAACGGAATCGACGAGCCGGGCGCGGCGCTGGTGATGGTCAAGCAAGGGACGACGGTAACAATTACGCTGTTCGTGCAGCCGCGTGACCCGGCCCGGGAAGTGTGGAGCGGTTTCCGGCTCGGCACCGACGGGGCGACCGCGCGCACGGGGCTACCCGCCCGCGCCATCGCCAGCATGGATGCGTTCGTGGACTCGCTCGCGGCCGCGCACCAGGTGGCGTACGTGCCGCGCGATGAGCGCGAGCTCACCGCGCGCCTGCGCGCCCTCAAGCCCTCCCTTACCGTGCTCGGCATCGCCGATTTCATGAGCGCGCTGCGAGGCAGGAAGAGCCCCGCCGAACTAGATCTCCTTCGCAAGGCCATCGCCATAACCGTGGACGCGCAAAACCTCGCCATGCGCTCGATCTCGCCGGGGATGAATGAGTTCGAGATCGAGGGACTCGTCGAGTACACCTTCCGCCGGAACGGTGCGGACAGGCCTTCGTTCGCGAGCATCATCGGCTCGGGGCCAAACTCCACCACCCTGCACTACAACCGGAACGACCGGTTCATGAACGCCGGTGAGATGGTCGTGATGGACATCGGTGCGTCATACCGGGGGTACGCCGCCGATGTCACGCGGACAGTCCCGGTCAACGGGGAATTTTCTCCCGAGCAGCGCTCCATATACCAGCTGGTGCGAGACGCCCAAGCCGCTGGCGAGCGCGCGGCGAAACCCGGCGCGAACAGCATGGCGATGAACATCGCGGTGGACTCGGTGATCAAGCAAGGCCTTGCCGCGTTGGGTCTCATCGAATCGCATGATGCCGTGTACGACTGCGGGGGCGAGCGCGTCGCCCCGTGCTCGCAACACCGCCTGTTCTACATGCACGGCCTCGGGCACGCGATCGGACTCGACGTGCACGATCCGGGCACGTCGGGAATACAGGTCGGCACGCTCGCGCCGGGGGACGCGTTCTCGATCGAGCCCGGGATCTACGTGCGGTCCAACCTGCTGGACATCATCCCGCCGTCGCCTCGCAACGACGCTATGAAAACCAGGATCGCCGCGGCGGTCCGCCGCTACGCCAATATCGGCGTGCGCATCGAGGACGATTACATCGTAACGGCCGCAGGAGTGGAGTGGGCGAGCCGCGCTCCGCGCGAGATCCAGGAGATCGAAGCCGCCATGCGCGATCGTGTGCACGTGCCCCGCGACGCCGGCAAGATCGAGTGGTACCGAACGACCGGGCATCAGCCGCGCACAACGCCGTGACTAGGGCCGCGGTCTGTTCAGGACGCGGTGGACGATTTGGAGTTCTTGTCGATGATCGCGAACAGAATGAGCGCGAACGCGAGCAGCCGGAGCGTATACAGCCAGAGCCCGGCCTCGGCCGCGAAGTAGAACAGAGCGAACCGCTGCGCGGCGAGCAGCGCGAACGCGGCGGCGAAGATAGCGAATAGACGGTCGCCCGTCTCACGCCGAAAGCGCAGGAAGAACAGCGCGATTACGAGATAGCCCGTGGTCAGGGCGCCAGCCACGAACGCCGTCATGCGCGCGAGTCCCAGACAAGCCCGTAGATCAGGAGCATCACGCCCGCGAGCGTCGGCAGCGTCCTCCAATGGGAGAGGTCGGTCATCGGCGTATTCACGTCGACGACAAGAAGGGCGTTGTTCAGCGCGAGTCCGACGAAGCACAGGCCGCTCCACAGGAGCAGCCGGACCCTCGTGCGGAAGTAGCCACGCAGGAGCAGCACTGCACACGCCAGGCTCGTCAGCGCGCAGAGTATGAACACGATATGGATCATGGATCTTTGCGAAGCTTGAAGGCGTCGGCGAAGGTGTTCACGGCAGTCGGCGGCCGCTCGTACAACAACCGCACGAGCGTCACTGGCCGCTCATTATACAGCCTGACTACCGATTCCGCGGTGCGATCGAGAGTGCCTTCGAGCGCCGCATAGCGATATGTCCCGTCGGAAAGCTGCGCCGCGAGACCGCCTAGCGCCAAGGACTCCAGGCACATCTCCACCAGCGGCTCCGGCTTGCGCATCTTCTCCGCCAGCTCAGCCGGCGTAAAGGACACGTCGCGGCTGCCGCGAAGCGTCTCCAGGAGCTCGACATGATCCATCGTCGCCAGATGGCGCTGAATCATGTCCCGGGCGTCGTCCGAGATATCCGGGTCAGTCACTTGGTTCCGCTCAATTCTGCTCGCTTTAATCGCTGGAATAGCTGGATTAGCTGGAACTGGGACAGGCTTGCAAGTTGGACGCCGCCATGCCGTCAATCTGCAAAACTACTTGTCAGCGCGGGAACTCCAATGCATTTGATTTGCGCCCTCGCGATCCTTCGGCAGCATCCGGATTATCATCCCCACGCCATGCCAAGACCCGTGATCCCGGCCCCGCGCGCCAGCGGCTACACGTTGAGCACTCCCGTTCAGCTGTACTGGGCAGCGTATGGACCGGAAGGCGTTTCGCCACTCCTCGTGCTGCACGGCGGCCCCGGTGCCAGCCACGATTATCTCCTCCCCCAGATGCTCGCCCTCGCTGAGGAGCGCGAGCTGATCTTCTACGACCAGCGCGGCGGCGGACGCTCGCGCCATGACAACGACGGCGTAATCACCTGGCGGACGCAGGTGGACGACCTCGCCGCGATCGCGGCAGAGTTTTCCCTCGACCCCCTCTCGATCGTCAGTTACTCGTGGGGAGCTTTATTGGCGTTGCTTTACTCAATCGAGGCGGCGGGTGGGAGCGTCCCGCTGAAGCCGAAACGCATGATTCTGATCGACCCGGCGCCGGTCACGCGTCGCCACAGGGAGCAGTTCGAGGCTGAGTTCAACTCGCGACAGCAGGGCGAAAAAATCGGCGCGATGCGCCGCGAGCTGACCGACTCCGGACTGCAAGAAATGGATCGCGATGCCTACCGGCAGAGGGCGTTCGAGCTGAGCGTCGCGGGCTACTTCGCCGACCCCGCTCGAGCCAGAGATCTCACCCCCTTCCGGGTCGTCGGAAAGGTCCAGAAATCGACCTGGGACAGCCTCGGCGACTACGACCTCCGCGCGGCTCTCACCACCGTCAAATGTCCGGCGCTCGTTGTTCACGGCTCGGCAGACCCCATCCCGGTAGAGTCGTCTCGGGAGATCGCCTCGGCCCTGAGTGCACGGTTTGTGCTATTGGAAGGGTCCGGCCACGTCCCCTATGTAGAACAGCCCGCGCGGCTCTTCCCGGCACTGAAGGACTTCCTCGATGATACAGATGGTTGACCCTCGCACGACGCGTCACCATCTCGGGACGCTCAAGGTCGATGGCAGCGTGCATAATGTCTCCGTGCGCACATCGTACGACGGCGTCGAATACCTCGGCCGGCTCTGGTTTGCCGACTCGGTCAGGGACATTGAGGGCATCCCCGATTACGGGGTGATCCCCGGCCGCACGGCCGAGGATGTGCTCGTGGCAGCGAAACGCCTCAACGCCGATGATCTCGCCCGCCGATTTCACCGGGCACACGCCGAGAAGCGCCGCTACATCCGGCTTCGGCGCTCGGTGGAAGAGATTCTCGCGAAGGTGAAATACATGAATCGGGTGGCCATATCCATGCGGGGCGGGATGCTGGACGCGGATGCGGCCGAGCAGGAGCTGGACCTGGTGACCGACCAGATCCAGGACATCGTGTCGCGGCTCAAGGAAGTCGCGGCATGACCGGGCTTGACGCGCGTCGCACCAGCAACGCACCGTTCGCTCCCATGGAGCATCGCTGAGTGGCCGATTTCGGCGTAGTCAAACAGCATCTGACCAGTCTCGAGGTCGACGGGAAGGTCTACAACGTCGCGCTCAAGACTGCGTACGACGGCATCGAGCACATCGGCCGCCTCTGGTTCGCTGACGCGTCCGCCAGCGAGATGGGGATTCCCGACCACGGCGCCATCCCCGGCCGCACGGTCGACGAAGCGGTGTCGCACGCGCTGCGTCTCTCCAACGATGACCTCATGCGCAGGTTTCATCGGGCCCACGCGGAGAAGCGCCGCTACGTCAAGCTGCGGCGCTCGGTGGACGAGATCCTGGCCAAGGTGAAGTACATGAACCGCGTGGCCGTGTCCATGCGCGGCGGGATGCTGGACAACGAAGGCGCGGGCCAGGAGCTCGATCTCATCACGAAGCAGCTTCAGGAGATCGTTACGCGGCTCAAGGATGTCGCCGGGGTAGAAGGCTAGGACAGCAGGAAATTTCGATGGACTCCCGGACCGCGGCGCACGTGCTCGCGCAGATCGGCGGGCTGCTGGAATTGCACGGCGAGGACAAGTTCAAATCCCGCGCGTACCACGTAGCCGCGCGCGCCGTGCTCGGCACCGACACCGACGACATCACGCCGCTCTTCAAGTCGGGCGAGCTACGCAAGCTGCAGGGCGTGGGCGCCGCGACTTTTTCGGTGCTGAAGGATCTCGTGGAGACGGGCGACTCGTCGTATTTCGAGCGCCTCCGCGAAGATACGCCCGAAGGACTTCTCGAGATGCTCCGTGTCCCGGGGATGGGCACCGCGAAAATCCGCCTCATCCACGAAGGCCTCGGCGTCGAGACTCTGCAGCAGCTCGAGGAAGCGGCCCGCGATGGGCGGCTCGCGAAGCTCCCGCGCTTCGGTGCGAAGACGGCCGAAAAAATCCTCCAGGGGATTGCCTTCCTGAAAGAGACGGGGCTGCTCCTGCTGTTTCCGCATGCTTTCGCGGAAGCCCAGCGCGTGCTGTCAGGGGTCAGGCGGCACCCCGACGTGGTACGCGCGGAGATCGTCGGTTCCATTCGGCGCCGGCGCGAAGTAATCGCGGACATTGACATCGTCGCCGCTTGCGCGTCGGATCCGGCGACCGTTGCCGCCTCCTTCGCCCACGCGCCCGGCGTCCGCAGCGTCGTCGGCGCCGGCCAGCCCTCGGTCGCAATCCGCTACGTGGACGGAACGCGCCTAGACCTCCACTGCGTGGAACCGTCTGCGTTCGCCGTGGCCATGTGGCGCGGGACCGGAAGCGCGTCGCACGTCGAGGAAGTGCGCGTCGCGCTGGAAAGCGAAGGTCTCGCGCTCGAATCCGACCAGCTTCGCCGGAACGGCGACGCGCTGGACGTCGCCGACGAGCTAGACCTGTTTCGGGCGGCGGGACTGGCCTTCATCGAGCCGGAGCTGCGCGAGTCGCGCGGCGAAGTTCAGGCGGCGGCCGCGGGAACACTCCCCTCTCTCATCGAGGCGCGCGACATACAGGGCGTGCTGCACTGCCACTCCCAGTACTCGGACGGCGGATCGTCCATCGCGGAGATGGCGGAGGCGTGCAAGGTGCGCGGATGGAAGTATCTCGGAATCTCCGATCACTCGGTGTCGGCTTTCTATGCCGGAGGCCTCAAGCCCGACGCCGTGTCGCGGCAGCACGACGAGATCGACGAGCTCAACTCCACGATGAAGGATTTCGTCGTGCTCAAGGGAATCGAAGCCGACATCCTCGCTGACGGACGAGTGGACTACGACGAGCACATACTCGAGAAGTTCGATTATGTGATCGGCTCCGTGCACTCGCGGTTCTCCATGGACGGGCCCGAGATGACGAAGCGGGTGCTGCGCGCGCTCGATGACCCGTTTCTCTCGATACTCGGCCACCCGACCGGCCGGCTGCTGCTTACACGCGAGCCGTATCAGCTGGACATCGACGCCGTCATCGAGAAGGCCGCTGAGCGCGGCGTCGTGCTCGAGCTGAACGCCGATCCGCACCGCCTGGACCTGGACTGGACTTATTGCCACGAAGCGAAGAAGCGCGGCGTGCGAATCGAGATCGGCCCCGATGCGCACTCGACTCACGGCCTGGACTACGTCGAGCTCGGAATCTCGATCGCGCGGAAGGGATGGCTGGAAAAGTCCGACGTGCTCAACTGCGGATCGGCGGCCGACGTCCTCGCCCACGCCCGCCGGCACCGGGCATGAAGAGGCAGCCCGCGGCTTCGCCGGCTCCGAGGCGGCGGCGGTCGGCAGCCGATCTCCTGGAGCATGCGCACGAGATCGTTCGCCGCCTCAGGAAAGAGTACCCGAACGCCCATTGCGAGCTGGATTTCAAATCCCCCTTTCAGCTCCTGGTCGCGACGATTCTGAGCGCGCAGTGCACGGACAAGCGGGTGAACATGGTGACGCCGGGACTGTTCGCCACGTGCCCGACGCCGAAGAAAATGGTCGAAGCGTCGCCGGAAGACCTGGAGGAGATCATCAAATCGACCGGCTTCTTCAGGGCGAAAACCAAGAGCCTGCAGGGAATGTCGTCAGGGCTGCTGGAGCAGCACGGCGGCAAGGTACCCGACACGATGGACGACCTTGTCGCCCTTCGCGGTGTGGGCCGAAAAACGGCCAACGTCGTGCTGGGGAATGCCTTCGGGAAAGACGAGGGCATCGTGGTGGACACGCACGTGGGCCGCGTGAGCGTCCGGCTGGCGCTCACGAACGAGACCGACCCGGTCCGCGTCGAGGAGAAGCTGATGGCCCTGGTGCCGCGGCCGGATTGGACGATCTTCTCGCACCTGCTCATCTTTCACGGCCGCCGCGTGTGCGTGGCTCGGTTGCCGAAGTGCGGAGTGTGTGTCTTGAACGATATTTGTCCGTCGAGGAGGACGGCGATCGGTGATCGGTGATCCGTGATCAGCGACTCCTCGCATACCCCGGCTCCGCGCTGTTCGTTTATACTGATCACTGACGACTGATAACTGACAACTCCTATGTCCACCACCGCCCATCGTTCCTCCGACCTCGGCGCCGCACTCACCGGGTTGATCGTCGGCGCTGTCGCTCTGTTCATTATCGTGTTCACCATCGTGAAGCTGACCAATGCCAGCTTCGCGGGCGAACACGAAGCCGCGGCGCCGGCGGCGCCAGCAGCCACGACCCCGACCGGAACGCCCGCCGCCCCCGCTTCGGCCCCCGCCGGTCACTGACCCGTGCCGGCATAAAAAAAGGCCCCGCCAAAGCGGGGCCTTTTTCTTCATGCGCCAGAATCAGCGGCTATCGGGATCGAGCTTGCGCTCTACCTTGCCGAAGTTCTTCTGCGCCTTGCCTGCGAGCTCCTCGGCGCTTCCCTTCAGCTGCTGGCTCTCGTTGTCCGTAGCGTCGCCCACGTTCTTACGGATATTGCCCTTGATTTCCTTCGCCGTGCCTTCGGCCTCATTCTCGATGCCGCGCTGGTTGAGGTCCTTCATGTTACACCTCTCGAAATTGAGTCTGGTCCGTTGGCCGTCCATCCGGACGACACCCCTGTATAGAGCAAGCGACGTGCCTGAATGAGCCCGATATAACCGCTTGCGATTTTGCGGTCCACGCCGCTATCGTCATGCCGCATAGCCACTTACATGACTGAACCACCGCAGGACCAAGCACCGGGCGAAAACCCCCCCGCCAAGGAATCGGCGACGAAGCTGGAAAGCCCGCCGGCGCACGTAGAAGCACACCCCACAGGTAAGCGACTCGCCGCGCTGACGCTCCTCGCCATCGGCGTCGTTTACGGCGATATCGGCACCAGCCCGCTGTACGCCTTCCGCGAAGCTTTCAAGCCGGAGTACGGCTTGGCGCCCACTCAGATGAACGTTTATGGCGTTCTCTCGCTGATCCTGTGGTCGTTGATTCTCGTCGTGAGCATCAAATACATCGTCTTCGTCATGCGGGCCGACAACCGCGGCGAGGGCGGGATTCTGTCGCTTCTGGCCCTCGTACTCCAGCGCAAACACCGCGAGAGCGAGCGACGCCAGAGGATGGTGGTGATAGTAGTCGGTCTGATTGGAGCGGCGCTGCTGTACGGCGACGGGATGATCACTCCCGCCATGTCGGTCCTGAGCGCGGTAGAAGGGCTCGAAGTCGTGTCCCCGGCGCTCCGTTACCTGGTACTCCCGCTCACGCTCGGGATCCTGATCGTGCTCTTCCTGGCGCAAAAGCGAGGCACGGCGAGCGTCGGAAAGATTTTTGGCCCGGTAACTCTCGTTTGGTTCATCGTCATCGCGGGGCTTGGCGCGAAGGAGATCATCGGCGAGCCGCACACGCTGCTCGCCTTGAATCCATGGTACGCCGTGCGCTTCTTCCTCGATCACGGCACCGGCGCGTTCATCATTCTTGGCGCGGTGGTGCTGGCGGTCACCGGAGCCGAGGCGTTGTACGCCGACATGGGGCATTTCGGCAAGCGGCCGATACGAACCGCATGGTTCGCCGTCGTGGCCCCGGCGCTGCTACTGAATTACTTCGGTCAGGGTGCGCTGGTGTTGCGCGACCCGTCTGCTGCCGAGAACCCGTTCTTCCTTCTCGCGCCTGACGTATTCCAGTATCCATTGATCGCGATCGCAGCGGCAGCGGCAATCGTGGCATCGCAGGCAATGATCTCGGGGGCGTTCTCGATAACCCGCCAGTGTGTGCAGCTCGGGTACTGTCCGCGCGTGACCATCGTTCACACGTCGAAGTCGCAAGCCGGGCAGATCTACATCCCCGAGGTGAACCGGCTGCTGATGGTCGGATGCATCCTGGTGGTGCTCGGCTTCCGTCACTCCTCCGCGATCGGCGCTGCCTATGGAATCGCGGTTACCGGCACGTTCACGATGACGTCGCTGCTGATGTACGTCCTGGCGCGGTCGTGGTGGGGCTGGAGTCGGTTGCGCGCGGGGCTGTTTCTCGCTGCGTTTCTGACGATCGATCTGGCGTTCCTTGGCGCGAACGTGCTCAAAATCGCCCACGGCGGGTGGGTTCCGCTTGTGATAGCGGCCGGGCTATTTCTGATGATGACGACCTGGTTCCGCGGCAAGGCCATCGTAGCTGACATGATGAACCGCGCTACGCTGCCCATCGATCTGCTGATCCAGGACGTGGCGAAGAGAAAGACTCCGCGCGTATCGGGCGTGGCGGTTTTCATGACGCCTGTTTCGCAGGGCGCGCCGGTGGTGCTGCTGCATCACCTCAAGCACAACAAGATGCTGCACGAGCAGGTGGTGCTTCTCTCGATCATGTCCACTGAAGTACCTGAGGTGGCGGACGACACGCGGTTGACCGTTGAGGTCCTGCCGGAAGGATTCTTTCGCGCGATCTCGCGCTACGGCTACATGGAAACGCCGGACGTCAAGAAGGTGATCGAGAAGCTTGGCCCCTGGGGCGTGCACAACCGGCCGGGCGAGACGAGCTACTTCCTGGGCCGCGAGCGGCTTCTGCCGACGGGCACGGGCGCGTTGGCCAAGTGGCGCAAGAACCTGTACATCTTCATGTCGCGGAACACGCCGTCTGCGGCCGAGTTCTTCGGCATTCCGCCGAACAGGGCCGTCGAGCTCGGCGCCCAAATGGAACTGTAGCTCTCGGTTGTGGTCGGGTCGCGTGGGCGGGGTCGCCCTCGGCGGCTACGCTCGCGAGGGGGACGGTGCAGTGGCATGGTTCGGTTGGTGCGAGCTAAGACGCCGCCTAGGGGCGACCCGCCCACGCGACCCTCCCCCGGCGTTCGCTCTCACGCGAGGGGCAAAGGAAACGGCCGCCTTGCGGCGGCCGATTCAGATTGTACGTGTTCGGCGCAGGACGCGGCACCTTTAGATCGTGTAGCGCCGGCGCCCGACCGGTGTCGGCGCGACGCCCGGCACGGAGATCACCTTCGGCGTGGCCACGACGCTCGGTGCAACCAACGTACGGCGGGTGCGGGGCGTCGGCGTTGCGCCGCGGAGCGGTGACCGCGGTTCCGCGGGGCGCACCTCGGTAACCCTGTCGGGTTGGCCGGGACGTCGCTCGATCCTTACTTTCCGCGACGGACGAAGCTCGAGGCCGCGCATTACGGGACTTTCCATTCGCATGCCGCTGAGCGCTGGGCCGAAGCCCATCGCGCTGGGAACGAGCTGTCCCTCGAACATTCCGCCGAACCGCTGGTTCTTGTACACGTCGGAGAAACGGCCGGCCGTGAGCTGCACGTCGCGGTAGCCGCTGCCGGTCCAGACGCGGAGGGAGACGGTGCTGCCCGCGCTCACGTCGCGCATCGCCCGCATGAGACGATGCATGCCTACGCTGCTGAGATACGCATCGCCGGCATCCGCCGAACTGGCCCGCACGTCGACGTTGTTGATGGACGCGATGCGGTGACCTTCATAGATCCCGGCACGCTCGGCAGGTCCGCCCTCCGCGACCGCTTCGACAAAGACGCCGAGCGTGTCGCGCTTGTGCGCCGCGCCGCCAAGACTGACGCCGAGGGTCGCGCGAGTCATCGCCGCGCTGTCGATGACCATGGTCCGCTTCATGGCGCCGCCCTGCAACACGACTGTCTCCGCAATCCGACGGGCTTCTTCAGGTGCCCTGGTGCGAGTTTGAGCCATCCCCTGTGCCTCAAGCCCACCACCCACCAGACACACCGAGGCGAGCAAAATCAATGTTCGCATGACTCTCCAACCGAAAAGGGTTCGCTCGGTAAGTCACGGGATGCCTCGCGGGGGTTGCCATCGTTGGGTGAGTCGACATCCGGGAAAGGTTCGCACCCTCACGGGCGTCTCCGACGGGGTCGAACTAGACGACGATGTTGAGCAGGCGCCCGGGGACGAAGATGATCTTGCGGGGCGTGCCGGTGACGAACTTCGAGACGCCGGGCTCGGCGAGAGCGCGCTCGAGTACTGCGTCCTGCGCGATGTCGGGCGCTACCTGGAGCGTGCCGCGGAGCTTGCCGTTCACCTGCACGGCGAGCTCGATGGTTTCTTCTGCGGCCAGAGCGGGATCGAAGCTCGGCCAGCCGGAGTCGAAAACGCTCTCCTTGTGGCCGAGCTGCTCCCAAAGCTCCTCGGCGACGTGCGGCGCGAATGGAGAGATCAGTTGCACGACCGGCTCCACTTCCGCGCGGTGGGGAGTACGCTCATTGCGGCGCAGAACATTCATGTATTCCATCATCGCCGCGATCGCGGTGTTGTAGCCGAGTCGGGGGACGTCTTCGCCCACTTTGCGGATTGTCTGGTGCAGCTTGCGCATGACGTCCGTGTCGGGCTCGCCGTCGGTCACGCTCGAACGGACCGATGACCAGAGCCGGTCGATGAAGCGGCGCACGCCGGAGATGCCCTTGTCCCGGAAATCTCCGCCTTCCTCGAACGGCCCGAGGAACATGAGGTAAGTGCGGAACGTGTCCGCGCCCCATTGCTCGATGTAGGCGTCGGGGTTCACGACGTTGCCGCGACTCTTCGACATCTTTGCGCCCTCGCGCACGATCATCCCGTGCGCGCGGAACTTGGTGAACGGCTCCTCGAAGTCGAGATGACCCCCGTCGCACAACACCATCGTGATGAAGCGCGAATACAGCAGGTGCAGCACGGCGTGCTCGTTCCCGCCGATGTACGAGTTCACCGGCAGCCACTTTTTGGTCATTCCCGACTCGAAAGCCCGGTCGCCGTCGCCCACGTTCGGGTAGCGCAGGAAATACCACGCGCTGTCGAGGAAGGTGTCCGACACGTCGGTCTCGCGCCGCGCGGGAACGCCACACTTCGGGCACTTCACACGGTACCACTGCTCGTGACGCGCGAGGGGCGAGATCCCACTGTCGTCCGGCTTGAAATCCTTCACGTACGGAAGCAGCACGGGAAGATCCACTTCCGGCACCGGGACCATGCCGCACGCGTCGCAGTAGATGATGGGAATCGGCGGACCCCAGTACCGCTGCCGCGAGATGCACCAGTCGTGCAGCCGGTAGATGTTCAGCGCGCGTCCGTGACCGTTCGCCTCCAACATCGCGGTGATGCGGTTCTTTCCTTCGTCGACCGACAGGGCGTCGAACTCGCCGGAGTTCACCAGAACGGCGTCATCGCTATCCACGAACGCGCTCTCGAGCGGCGTCGCGCCGTCCTGACCGTCGCCGGCGACCACGCGCACGATCGGGAGGTCGTATTTCGTGGCGAACTCGAAGTCGCGCTCGTCGTGTCCGGGCACTCCCATGATCGCGCCCGTGCCGTATTCCATCAGTACGTAATCGGCGATCCAGATCGGGATCGGTTGCCCTGTCGCCGGATTAGTCGCGTACTCCCCGGTGAACACTCCCGTCTTCTCGCGGCTCGTCTTGCGCGAGACGAGATCCTGCCTGGCCGTCAGCTCCCGGTACGCGCGAACGGAAT
>JACDCY010000032.1 GCA_013817305.1 Gemmatimonadaceae bacterium
ACCCCAATGACGGAGTGTCCAGAGGTAGCCGTGCTTCCGCGCTCCGCTAATCGAGGTCCATCATGCGCTTGAGAAAAGTCCTACTCGTCATCGCGCTATTTCTCTGCGCGAGCAGCGCGTATGCCCAATCACCACCTCCGTACGGGGCGCCGATCACCGTCGATGACGCCAAGAGAGTCGCGGCGGCGGCCCTCGCGGCGGCCCGGATAAACAATTGGAACGTCGCCCTCGCAATCGTCGATATCTCGGGAAACCTCGTGTACTTCGAGAAGATGGACGACACCCAGCTCGGCAGCGTGAACGTTTCGATCGCCAAGGCGCGGTCCGCCGCGCTGTTCAAGCGGCCAACCAAAGCATTTCAGGACGTCCTAGCCGCAGGCGGTGAGGGCCTGCGGATTCTGAGGCTGGAAGGAGCCGTGCCGCTCGAGGGTGGCGTGCCGATCGTCATTGATGGCAAGATCGTCGGCGCAATCGGAGTGTCCGGCGTGACGAGTCAGCAGGATGGGCAGGTTGCGCTTGCCGGAGTGAGCGCTGTTAGGTGAAGAAGCCGCGATTACTCGGTTTCTTGACCCACGTAGGGCGGGCCCTCTCTATAATCGTGGCAGCGTCACACCGGTCTGCGACTGGTATTTCCCCTTCTTGTCCTTGTAGCTGACCTCGGGCTCCTCCTCACCCCTGAAAAACAGCACCTGCGCGATCCCCTCGTTGGCGTAGATCTTCGCCGGCAGCGGAGTGGTGTTCGAGATCTCCAGCGTCACATGCCCCTCCCACTCGGGCTCGAACGGCGTGACGTTGGTGATGATTCCGCACCTCGCATACGTGGACTTGCCCACCGTGATGGTCACGACGTTCCGGGGAATCCGGAAATACTCCACGGACCTGGACAGGGCGAAGGAGTTGGGCGGGACGAGGCAAACGTCCCCCTCGAACTCGACGAACGACTTGGGATCGAACTTCTTCGGGTCCACGATCGAGCTCAGCACGTTGGTGAAGATCTTGAACTCACGGGCCACCCGCATGTCGTACCCGTAGGAGCTGACTCCGTACGAGATCACGCCCTCCCGAACCTGCCGCCCCTCGAATGGCTCGATCATCCCGTGCTCGGCGGCCATCTTCGTAATCCAGCGGTCGTTCATTATCGACATAAAGGCCCGGATATAGGTAGGCAGGTCGCGACCGCCGCAATGTATGGGGGCCGAAAGGGCATCGGAAGCCGATTGCCACTGGCGTTGAATTAGCTTTTCGCCCCGGGTAACTTCCCCGCGTCGGCGCTCGTGAAATATTTCACGAAGTCGCGCCAGCCCATTTCCACGAGCCCGTAACGCCGAGCGATGGTCAAAGCCTACATACCGGTTCTGCTGCTGATGGGCTTCGTCGCGATGAACGCGGTGTTGATGCTGGGCCTGTCGGCACTGACTCTGCGGAGCCGGCCCACGGCGGACAAGCAGACCCCGTACGAGTCTGGCATTACACCGCTAGGTAACGCGCGCGAGCGATTCTCGGTCAAGTTCTACATGGTCGCGATGCTGTTCATCATCTTCGACATCGAGACGGTCTTCATGATCCCGTGGGGAGCGCACTACAAGCAGCTCTCCTGCTCGGTCCCTCTCGTGAACGGCAGCTGCGCGGCCAGTAACGTCTCGTTCTTCGGCCTCGGCGAGATGCTTGTGTTCATGGCGATCCTGCTGGTCGGCTACATCTACGTCTGGAAGAAGGGGGCGCTCCAGTGGGATTGAGCAAATACCCATCGCTCGCGGACACGCAGGCGCTATCCAGCTATACGACTACCGAGCGAAGCGTGGTTTCCTACGACCCCAAGTCGCAGGAAGGATGGGTCACGACGCGCCTCGACTTCCTCGTCAACTGGTCGCGGGCGAATTCCCTGTGGCCCATGCCGTTCGGCACCGCCTGCTGCGCCATCGAATTCATGGCGACGGCGGCGAGCCACTACGACCTCGCGCGGTTCGGCATGGAGCGGATGAGCTTCTCGCCGCGACAGGCGGACGTGCTGATTTGCGCGGGGAGAGTCCCGTTCAAGCTCGCGCCTATCATCCGCCGCATCTGGCAGCAGATGCCGCAGCCCAAGTGGTGCATCTCGATGGGCGCGTGCGCGTCCACCGCCGGCATGTTCGACAACTACGCCGTGGTGCAGGGGATCGACACCATCATTCCGGTCGACGTGTACGTCCCCGGCTGCCCGCCGCGCCCCGAGGGGCTGCTGCACGGGATCCGCATGCTGCAGGAGAAGGTCATGAACGAGCGCGGCGCCGACAAGCGCGTGCGCGACGAGATGGAGCCGGATCCCAACAGCAAGCTGTACATCCCGCCGGCGATGATCGACGAACTGTCAGAGCCGTTCGGCAACTCCGTACACCAGACCCGCTCCGCTCCGTGACGGCACCCTTCGCAGTCGTCACGCCGGGAAGCGCTTTGCCCGGCGCGAGCGTGCCCGCTACGCCAAAGAACCTTCCGCATACGGGCGGCGACGCCAACCCGTCCGCGGAAGCGATGCGCGTCAAGTTCGGGGCGGCGATCGAGCGCGTGGACGTCGTATGGGGAGAGACGACGGTTTATCTGAAGGGCGACCGGGTACTCGAGATCGTGCAGTGGCTGCACGACGACCCGGCCCACCAGTACAACTACCTGTCGGACGTGACCGCGGTAGAGCATCGGGATGCGGACCAGCCGCTGGAAGTCGTGTGGCATCTGCGCTCGCTCCCGTTCCGTCGCTTTCTCCGCCTCAAGACGCTCATCCAGCAGGGCGATAAGCTCGAAGTGGACAGCGTCTGGCCTGTGTACAAGGGCGCCGATTGGCTGGAGCGCGAGGCGTACGACATGTTCGGCATCAACTTCCGCGGCCACCCGGACATGCGCCGCATCCTGATGTGGGAGTCTTATAAGGAAGGGTATCCCCTCCGGAAGGACTTTCCGTTGCGCGGGCGGTTCAGCCGCTCCGAGCAGCTGCGGCAGGCGCTCGACCAGGATCCGGAAGCCCGTTATTCGATGGAAGAGCTCTCAGTCGCCGACGCGTTCCAGGATCTGCCCCCCGACATGCGTGAGCGACTCGCGTCCGGAGACACCCCCGGCGAATGAGTCGCAGAACCGTGGAGTACGAGCTTTCGACGACCGGCCTGGATGCACAGGGCCGTCCGCGGCGCGTCCCCCTCGTCACCGATGGCGGGACGGCAGTGGCGTTCGAGCCGCCGCCGTCCGTTGAGCCGGAGCTCGAGGGTGAGCACATGCTCATCAACCTCGGGCCGCAGCACCCGGCCACCCACGGCGTGCTCCGTCTCGTGCTCGAGCTGGACGGCGAGACTGTTGTCCGCTGCATCCCGCACGTCGGCTACCTGCACTGCGGCTTCGAGAAGATCGGAGAATACCGGCAGTACAACCAGATAATTCCGTGGACGGATCGCGAGGACTATCTCAACTCGCCAGGGAACAACGTCGCGTTCGCGCTCGGCGCGGAGCGGCTGTTCGGGATCGAGATCACGGAGCGGTGCAAGGTTCTGCGCGTCATCGCCGCCGAGCTCTCGCGCATCATGTCGCACCTGGTCTGGCTCGGCACCACGTGCATCGACATCGGCGCGTTTACCCCGTTCCTGTGGAGCTTTCAGGAGCGCGAGAACATCTACAAGCTGCTGGAAGACTGGATCGGCGCGCGCCTCACGACGTCGCTCACGCGCGTGGGCGGGATGGGCGCGGACATTCCTGCCGGCTGGACTCAGGGGCTCAACAACTTCATCCGGACATTCCCCAAGACGATCGACGAAGTGGACCGGATGCTCACGCGCAACGCGATCTGGGTCGGGCGCACCGTCGGCCTTGGCGTGATGACGCCGGAAGAAGCGGTCAACTACGGCCTGTCGGGTCCGATGCTGCGCGCGTCGGGCGTAGCCTACGACGTCCGCCGCGACTTTCCCTACCTCGATTACGAGACCTACGACTTCGACGTTCCGGTATCGACGCACGGTGACGTGTACGACCGGTACCTCGTTCGGATGGAGGAGATGCGCCAATCCGTGCGCATCCTGCAGCAGGCTTCCGCGCGTCTTCCGGACGGACCCATCAACATCGACGATCCGCGCGTCATCCTGCCGCCCAAGAACAAGGCGATGAACGAGATGGAGTCGATGATCCATCACTTCAAGCTCGTGATGGAAGGCCCGCGCCCTCCGATCGGCGAAGCGTACGTCGCGGTGGAGAGTCCGAAGGGCGAGAAGGGCTACTACATGGTGTCGGACGGAACATCGAAGCCTGTCCGCTGGCGCATCCGTCCGCCGTCGTTCGTCAATCTTTCCGCGATTCCGAAGATGGTGGAAGGCCATCTGCTGTCCGACGTGATCGCGATCAACGCGAGCATCGACATCGTCATGGGGGAGATCGACCGGTGACGCACGCTCCAGCGCTGGCGATAGCCCCGGCCGGCCACGCGCCGGAGCCGCACGTTCCCGTCTTCAGGGGAGTCGCCAGGAAGGAGCTCGACGAGCTGCTCACGCGCTATCCGCAAAAAATGGCGGCGCTGCTCCCGGCGCTCTGGATCGTGCAGGATTCGCGCGGCTGGGTGAGCGATGGATCGATGGCCGAAGTTGCTGAGCTGCTCGACCTCACTCCCGCGTACGTGAAGGGCGTGGTGACTTTCTACTACATGTACCACCAGCATCCGGTCGGGAAATACTTCATCCAGGTCTGCACGACTTCGCCGTGCGCCATATGCGGCGCCGAAGACGTAGTCAAGTCTCTGCTCAAGCACACCAAGTGTGGCGAGCTCGGCAGCACCTCCCCCGACGGGAAGTTCACGGTCATTGAAGTCGAGTGCCTCGGCGCGTGCGGCTTCGCCACGCCGATCATGGTCAACTCCGATTTCATCGAATCCGTGACGCCCGACAACGTGCCTGAGATCCTGGCGAGGTTCGAGTAATGGGCTTCCCGCACAAGTTGCACGAGCGCGAGACGCCGGTGCTGTCGCAGCACTTCGGCAACGCCGAAGCGCGCTCGCTCGACGGATGGAAGAAACTGGGCGGCTACAAGGCGCTGGAGAAGGCGCTCGGCATGCAGCCCGCCGAGATCGTGGAAGTGGTGAAGGCGTCCGGCTTGCGCGGGCGGGGCGGAGCCGGATTCCCGACGGGGATGAAGTGGTCGTTCATGAAGCCGGGCGACGGCAAGCCGCACTACCTGTGCTGCAACGCCGACGAGTCCGAGCCGGGAACGTTCAAGGATCGCGAGATCATGCGCTGGACTCCGCACGCGCTCGTGGAAGGCTGCGCGATCGGCGCCTACGCGATCGGCGCCGAGACCGCATATATCTACATTCGCGGCGAGTTCACCGAGCCTCTGGATGAGATGAACCGCGCCGTAAAGGAGGCCTACGCGGCGGGGATCATCGGCAAGAACGCGATGGGCACCGGCAAGCGCGTGGATGTGCACGTGCACAAGGGCGCCGGCGCGTACATCTGCGGCGAAGAGACCGCGTTGATGAACTCGCTTGAGGGCCGCCGCGGCAATCCGCGCATCAAGCCGCCGTTCCCGGCCGTGTCCGGCCTCTTCGGCATGCCCACGACCATCAACAACGTCGAGACGCTGGTCGCGGTGAACCAGATCCTGACGCGCGGAGCGGATTGGTACAAGGGAATGTCCCTGTCCAACCCGAAGAGCACGGGCACCAAGCTGTTTTCGGTGTGCGGGAACGTCGCCCGCCCGGGAAACTACGAAGTGCAGATGGGCTTTCCGTTCAAGGACTTTTTGCATGACCTTTGCGGCGGCCCGCTGCAGGGACGCCAGTTCAAGGCGGTCATTCCAGGGGGCGTTTCCGTTCCGATCCAGAGCATGGAGGAGGCGGAGTCTACGCTCATGGACTACGAAGGCTTCGTGGAGCGCGGCTCGATGCTGGGCTCGGGCGGAGTCATCGTGATCGACGACGCGCAGAACATGGTGAAGGTCATCGCCCGGATCGCGCGGTTCTTCGCGCACGAGAGCTGCGCCCAGTGCACCCAGTGCCGCGAAGGCACGGCGTGGGCGACGCGGATTCTCGATCGCATCGCCGACGGCCACGGCGCCACAGAGGATCTCGACACTCTGCTCGACATCTCCGAGGACATGACGGGGAAGACGATCTGCGTGCTGAGCGACTCGTGCGCGACCCCGATCGTCTCCGGCATCCAGAAGTTCCGCGAGGAGTTCGAGGTGCTGATCAAGCAGCGCCGCTTTCACCCAGTGACCGCGGCGGTGGCGTGATGGCCGAGCAGACGCAGGCGCCGGCGAAGACGGTGACGCTGACCATCGAGGGCCGGCAGGTCACGGTGCCGGAAGGCACGTCCATCCTCGAAGCGGCCAAGCAGGTCGGCGTGCTCATCCCGCACTACTGCTACCACCCGGGGCTTCCGGTCGCGGGCGTGTGCCGGATGTGTCTCGTGGACGTCGAGAAGGCGCCCAAGCTTGCACCTTCGTGCGCGACCGCGGCGATGGAAGGCCAGGTGGTGCACGTGCATTCGGAGAAGGCGCTGGATGCCCGGAAGGGCGTGCTCGAGATGCTGCTCATCAACCATCCGCTGGACTGTCCCATCTGCGATCAGTCGGGCGAGTGCGAGCTACAGGACTACACCTTCCAGGAGGGCCGCAAGGACTCGCGCTACCGCGAGCCCAAGCGATTCAACCCCGTGGAGGATTTCGGCGGAGACGTGGTGTACGTCCCGAACCGCTGCATCCTTTGCACACGCTGTGTCCGGTTCATGGAAGATGTCGCGCAGGATCCGGTGCTGAACGTGAGCGAGCGCGGCGACCGCGCCCTCATCGGGAAGTTCGAGGGCAAGGATCTCACCCACCCGTGGGCGGCGAACGTCGTCGATCTTTGTCCCGTAGGCGCGCTCCTCTCCAAGGACTCGCTCAACAAGGTGCGGGCGTGGGAGGTGGACCGCACGGCGTCGGTTTGCCCGAACTGCACGCAAGGGTGCAACGTGATCGTCGAGACCCGCGACAACACGGTCGTGCGCCTCAAGCCGCGCTTCAACGATGAAGTGAACGAGTACTTCATCTGCGACTACGGCCGCCTGAACTACCGCTGGCTCAACCGCCAGGATCGCGTGAACACGCCGATGGTCCGTCGCGGCGATTCGCTCGCGCCCACCGACTGGGAAACCGCGATCGCTGCGGCGTCGAGCCTGCTCAAGGGCCAGAAGCTGTCCGTCATCGCGTCGCCGATGCTCTCCAACGAAACGCTGTTCCTGCTGTCGTCGCTCATCGAGCGCAACGGCGGTGCAGGGAGCTTCACCGTCGAGACGGGCCCGGAAGCGCCGCTGCCGGGCGTCGAAGATCTCGCCCTCAGGGCCGATCGCGCGGCGAACGTCGTGGGCGCCGAGCGTCTCGGCTTCAAGCGCGCCGCGAACGGCGCCTCGTCAGCTGGCGGAGTGCTGATCATTGCCGGCGACGAACACTTCGGGCTCGACCTCTCGAAGCTGGCGACCGGCACCCGGTTGCTGATTATTGGATCGGTGATTCCGGACGCTGCGCACGGCGCGGAGGCGGTGCTGCCGATCGCCAACATGGCCGAGGAAGAAGGAACCTTTACGAATATCCATGGGCGGGTTCAGCGCTTCCGGCAGGCCAAGGCGCCGCCGGGTCACACGCGCTCGAGTTGGTCCGTGGTGGGCGACCTTCTTCACGCGATGGGCGATTCCAAACAGTATTTCCTGCCCTCCGAAGTGTTCGCCGCGATGACGAGCTCGCGCGAAGGCTTCAAGGGACTGAGCTACGAGCGGCTCGGATCGAGAGGGCTCCCGGTGCTCGACGGCAGCGTTGCTGGATCCCCGAAGTGAGCGCGCCCGTGCTGATGCTGCTGCAGGTCGCCAGCCGCCAGGTCGAGGCCACCGGGACGGGAGTGTTCCTGATCTCCACGCTGGTGAAGATGCTGGTGGTATTCACTATCTATATGGTAGGGGTGGCGATGCTCACCCTCGCCGAGCGAAAGATCTCGGCGTGGATCCAGGACAGGCACGGACCGAACCGGGTAGGACCGCACGGCCTGCTCCAGCCCGCCGCGGACGGGCTCAAGAACATCATGAAGGAGGAGACGTATCCGGACGCGGCGTACAAGCCGCTGTTCATTATCGCTCCGGCGATGGCGTTCATTCCCGCGCTCACCGCGTGGGCGGTCATCCCTTTCGCTTCGCCGCTGCCGACCCGGTGGGGACTGATACCGATGGTTGTCGCCGACCTGCCCATCGGCTTCCTGTTCATCCTCGCGCTGACCTCGCTCGGCGTGTACGGCATCGTGCTCGCGGGCTGGGCGTCGAACAACAAGTACTCGCTGCTTGGCGGGCTACGGTCCAGCGCGCAGATGGTGTCGTACGAGATCGCCATGGGTCTGTCCACGATTCCGGTGCTTCTGCTCGCCGGCAACGTGACGCTGAGCGTGATCATCGACCAGCAGGCGCACGGACTGTACAACATCCTCAATCTGACGATCGCGTTCTTCATCTTTATGGTCGCCGCGTTCGCGGAGACGAACCGGCTGCCGTTCGACCTGCCCGAAGCGGAGTCGGAGCTCATCGCCGGTTACCACACCGAATACAGCGCGATGAAGTTCTCGTTCTTCTTCATCGCGGAATACGCGAACATGGTGACGGCGAGCGCACTGATGGCCACGATGTTTTTCGGCGGCTGGGACATTCCGATCAGCGGCTGGGAGAACGCGGCGCCCTACACGGCGCTAAAGACCGTGGCGACCGCGTTGATGTTCGCGGTCAAGGTAATGTTCTTCATCTTCGTGTTCATGTGGATCCGCTGGACGCTGCCGCGGTTCCGCTACGACCAGCTGATGTCGCTCGGATGGAAGTTCATGCTCCCGCTCGCGCTCGGGTACATCGTCGTGATCGCGTCGGTGATGCTCGGTCTCGACGCCTCCGGCATCGAGTATGGCCCGCTGTACGGGCTCGCGCTGTTCGGCGTGAACCTGGCGCTCGTCATGATTCTCTTCGTGATGGTGGATCATGGCCGCATCATCAGTCCGTCGTACGGCCGCCTCGATCCGCGCGAGCTGGAGAAGCTCCGCGGCAAGCGCCAGCGCTCCGCGCTCGCCCGTCGTCCCGACGCGAAGCCCGCGGCCGGTCCAACCAAGCCGGCGGCCACCGCTGGAGTGACACGATAATGGCAATCAACGTGAAAGTCGTGAACCGGCCGACCGGCGACGTGAGCTACGTGAGGTCCGCGCTCAAAGGCATGGCGCTCACCTTCAAGCACATGGTCGATCCGCACAAGGTTACGATCCAGTATCCCGAAGAGAAGCACTCGCTGTCCGCCCGGTGGCGGGGAACGCACCGGATGCTGACCACGGAAGACGGCAAGGCGAAGTGCGTCGCCTGCGGCCTCTGTCCAACGGTCTGTCCGTCCAACTGCATCAAGCTCGTGCCCGGCGAGGACGAGAATGGAAACCGCTACCCGCTCATCTTCGAGATCGACGAGTTTCGCTGCATCTTCTGCGGATATTGCCAGGAGGTCTGCCCGGAAGAAGCGATTCACCTCGGCCGGCATTACGAGAACGCGGAGTACAGCAGGGAAGGGTTCGTGTATGATCTCGAGCGGCTCACCGCCCAGACGCATCCCGTGACCGAGCTGTGGGACCCGGAGGATCCGAAGGGACAATGATCGATCCGCCGTATCCTCTCTTCTATACGTTCAACTTCTATCTCTTCGGCGTGATCGCGCTGGCGTCGTCGCTCGCGTTCGTGACCCGCAAGAGTCCAATCGCCGCGGCGCTCTGGCTCGTGAACACGATGTTCGCGCTCGCAGCACTGTACGTCATGCTCGACGCGCATTTCATCGCCGCGATCCAGGTGCTGGTGTATGCCGGCGCGATCATGGTGGTGTTCCTCTTCGTGATCATGCTGCTCAATCTCGGCCATCCGTCGGAGGTAGCCGACGTGCGCGGGAAGTGGGGTAAGGCAGCCGCCGCGGTGCTCGGCGTCATTCTGCTCGCCCAGATCGCCGTCATGAGCGGCAGCCGCGTGCGCCCCGAATGGATCCTTCCGCGCGGCGAGATGGATCGCCTGCTGGCGGAGAAGGGCGCGATCGGCGTCGTGGCTGACCCTCTCTTTACGAATTACCTGCTGGCGTTCGAGCTGACGAGCGTGCTGCTGCTGATCGCGATCGTGGGCGCTGTGACGCTCGGCCGGCGGAGCGACGTGGCCGCCGAGGCCACCACCGGGGAGAGCGTCAGTGCTGGCTGAAGCCCTCGCGCTGTCCGCGGCACTCTTCACGATCGGCGTTGTAGGCGTTCTCATTCGCCGGAACGCGATCATCATCTTCATGTGCGTCGAGCTCATGCTCAACGCGGTGAACCTCAGCTTCGTGGCTCTCTCGCGATATTACGGCGCTGACGGGCAGGTGTTCGTGTTCTTCGTCATGACCGTAGCCGCCGCCGAAGCGGCCGTGGGCCTCGCGATCATCATCTCGATCTTCCGGCACCGCAAGACGGTGAACCTGCAGAACATCAACCTCCTGCGCGGATGACCGTGCTCTCTGCGGGGATACTGCCGCTGATTCAGCACGCAGCACCGGCAGCCGGGGCGCACCCGCTCGCGGGCACCGTGGCGGATTGGCTCTGGCTCGTGCCGCTCCTGCCGCTGCTGGGCTTCGTCATCAATGGCGCGCTGTCGCTCTTTGCCGTGGCACACACGGGTCCGTCGGACCCGGACGCCGGGCACGGAGACGTTGCCGCCCACGATCACGCGGACGCCGGCCACACGCTGCCCGGGGACGTGGCAAGCGGTTCGCACGGCGACGACCATCATCCGGTGGCGCGGCACAGGTTCGCTGGAATCGTCAGCGTCGTCGGACCTCTGATGCTCGCGCTTTCGTTCGTGTTGACGGCGGCGATGTTCTTCGCCATGCGCTCGGCGCACGCCACCGAGCCGTTCATTCAGACGTATTTCACCTGGATGATTACCGGCGAGCTGAATCTCGCGGCGGCGTTCCAGTTGGACCAGCTCGCCATGGTGATGATGCTCGTGATCACCGGCGTAGGAACGCTGATCCATGTGTTCAGCGTAGGCTACATGCGCGACGACCCCGGGTACCCGCGGTACTTCGCGTATCTCAACCTGTTCGTGTTCTTCATGCTCGTCCTGGTCATGGGCGCGAACTACCCGGTCATGTTCATCGGGTGGGAAGGGGTGGGCCTCTGCTCCTACCTGCTGATCGGCTTTTGGTTCTCTGAGAAGGCGAACGCCGACGCAGGAAAGAAGGCTTTCATCGTCAACCGCATCGGCGACTTCGGGTTCCTGGTCGCTCTCATGATGCTGTTCGCCCATCTCGGCACGATGGACTTCCAGGGCGTGGCGGCGGGCGCGCCGCAGATGTCTACGGGAGTCGTCACTGCGATCTGTCTCTTCCTTTTCCTCGGCTGCGTCGGCAAGAGCGCGCAGATACCGCTGTACGTCTGGCTGCCCGATGCGATGGCCGGCCCGACGCCGGTGTCAGCGCTCATCCACGCGGCGACGATGGTTACGGCGGGCGTGTACCTCGTGGCGCGCAGCTCCTTCCTGTTCTCGCTGGCTCCCGTTGCGGGACTGACTGTCGCGCTCACCGGCGCCCTCACTGCGCTGTTTGCCGCGACGATCGGGCTCAAGCAGTGGGACATCAAGAAGATCCTGGCGTACTCTACCGTCTCCCAGCTCGGCTTCATGTTCATGGCGGTTGGAGTCGGCGCGTACGTCGCGGGAATATTCCACCTCGCCACGCACGCCTTCTTCAAGGCGCTCCTGTTCCTCGGGTCCGGATCGGTCATCTACGCGATGCACGCTGCGTATCACAAGACCGGTAGCCACGAGGACGCGCAGGACGTTCGCAACATGGGTGGCCTGCGGCGGTTCATGCCGGTCACGTGGGTGCTCATGTGGATCGCGACGCTCGCGATCGCCGGCATTCCGCCGTTCGCCGGGTTCTTCTCCAAGGACGAAATACTGACGAGCGTGTACGCGCGAGCCCACGGCTCCACGCTCGCGGAGGCAAGCTGGCTTGGAATCCCGGGGTCGGCGCTGCTGTATTTCATCTATTTCGTTGGCATCGTGACCGCGCTGCTCACGGCGATCTACATGACGCGGATGATGCTGTACACGTTTCACGGCCCCAACCGCACGGGAGAAGCTGAGCGTGGAGCGTTGAAGGAAGCGCCGTGGGTGATGACAGGTCCGCTGGTATTGCTGGGCGTACTGAGCGCGTTCGGCGGATGGTTCAACTTGCCGAAGATCTTTACCGATTTCCTCCCCGTCGGACCGACGTTCGCCCTCGAACATTGGCTCGATCCCGTGGTAGGAGAGCAGCAGCTTGCGGTGACGCACGGAGAAGCTGTGCACCTGTCGCACGGCACCGAGCTGCTGTTGATCGGCGCCGCGATAGTTGTCGCGATCGCCGGGATCGTTGTCGCCTGGCGAATGCTCAAGCCGGAGAAACTCGTGCCCAAGGCCGACTCGCCGGCTGACGAAGGATTCGAGCGGATTTTCGCCGAGAAGTACTTCGTGGACGAAGGGTACGATCGAGCCATCGTGCAGCCGCTCTACCGCGGCTCGCGCGGCGTCCTCTGGCGCGGCGTCGATGCCGGCCTGATCGACGGGTTCTTCGTCAATGGGACGGCCTGGCTCGCTCGCGCGTTCGGTTGGCTCGGGTCGACGGCTCAGACAGGCGCCGTCGGCACGTACGCATGGGTGGTGGTGCTCGGCGTCGTCGCCGTGATCGGAGTGTTCACGCTACGATGAGCCAGCTTCTCGATTCCATCGGCTATCAGAGCTGGGTCCTCCCGGCCCTGCTGATCATTCCACTGGTCGGGGCGGGGGTACTGCTCGCCCTGGCGGTCCGAGGCAACGGCGACGAGGCCGGCCCGGCGCGCACCGCGCGAATGATCGCGTTCTTCACGCTGCTCGCAGAGTTCATCGTCTCAATCGGCCTCTGGTGGTCGTTCGAGAGCGGATCAGGGTGGCACGCGTCGGTCAACATCCCGTGGATCCCGACATGGGGAGTGCGCTTCTCGATCGGGCTCGACGGCTTCGCGCTGATGATGGTCCTGCTCACGACCTTCCTCATGCCGCTCACCGTCCTCGGCGGCTGGACGAGCGTACGCACGAAGGTGCACAGCTACCTGATCCTGCTGCTGGTCATGACGACGGGAATGCTCGGCGTCTTTCTGGCGCGCGATCTCTTCCTCTTCTACGTGATGTGGGAAGTGATGCTGGTGCCGATGTACTTCATCATCGGGATCTGGGGCGGCGAGCGCAGGATCTATGCGAGCCTCAAGTTCTTCATATACACGATGGTGGGGTCGATCCTCATGCTGGTGGGGATCATCTACATCGGCATTCAGGCGGGCAGCCCCATCACGGGCGCGCCCGACTTCAGCTACGCCGCAGCGCTCGGCCAGTCGTTCTCGCCGGCCGCTTCGTTCTGGCTGTTCGGCGCCTTCTTCCTTGCGTTCGCGGTGAAGGTCCCGATGTTCCCGTTCCACACGTGGCTGCCCGACGCGCACGTGGAGGCGCCGACCGCCGGCTCCGTGATCCTCGCGAGCATCATGCTCAAGATGGGAACCTTCGGTTTCCTGCGGTTTGCGCTGCCTCTGTTTCCGGGGGCCGCCATGGACCCGACCGTGCGGGCGATAATTCTCATCCTCGCGGTGATAGCGATCATATACGGAGCCCTCGTGGCGCTGGTGCAGCCGGACTTCAAGAAGCTCGTGGCGTACTCGTCCGTAAGCCACATGGGCTTTGTAATGCTCGGCATCTTCGCGCTGACCGTGGAGAGCGTGCAGGGCGCGCTCATGGTCATGATCAACCACGGCATCTCGACCGGCGCACTGTTCTTCCTGGTGGGAATGATCTACGAGCGGCGCCATTCGCGGCTCATCGATTCGTACGGCGGAATTGCCCGCGTCGTGCCCATGTTCGCGGCCGCGCTCACCTTGGTTGCGCTGAGCAGCATCGCTCTCCCCGGCACGAACGGCTTCGTTGGCGAGTTCCTGGTCCTGATCGGCGCGTTCAAAACGTTCCCCGTCCTGACCGCCATCGCAGCCACGGGTGTGATCTTCGCTGCAGCGTACATGCTCTGGGCGCTGCAACGAATTCTGTTCAACAAGCTCGACAAGGACGAGAACCGGCATCTGCCTGATCTCAACTGGCGCGAGATCGGCCTGCTGACGCCGCTCATCGCCGCGATCATCTGGATCGGCGTTTACCCGGCACCTGTCCTGCGCAGGATGGAATCGGCGGCGCATGACCTGGTGCAGCGCGTGGAGCGCGGGCCACAAGGGAGATTCCCGCGACCCGAAGGGCTGCCATGACGAAGTTCGACCTGTCCATTCCGTCGCAGCTTACCGCGGCGCTGGCTCCCGACATCTTCCTGATGGCCGGAGCGATGGTACTGCTGCTCTGGGCTGCCTGGGGCCGTGAGAGCGTTGCGCGCCAGCGTGCCGTTGGCGTAGCGAGTATGGTCCTGTGCGTCCTCGTCGCCGCGGTCGTGGGCTATTTCATGTGGCTCGACGCAACCGTCGGACCCGGGCCGATCGCCATGGACGGCTTCCGCTGGACCGCCGACCTGATACTGCTGCTCGCGACCTTCGCCACGATCGCGCTGTCGATGGACTACAACGAACGCGAGGGCATCACCGCGGCCGAGTCGCACGTGTTGCTGCTGCTGGCCACCTCGGGGATGATGGTGCTCGTTTCCGCGCGAGATCTGATCATCGTGTTCCTCGGTGTCGAGATCATGTCGGTAGCGGTCTACATTCTCGCGGGCCTCAACCGGCGCAGCGACCGCGCTGCCGAGGGCGCGTTGAAGTACTTCCTCCTCGGCGCTTTCTCCACCTGCTTCCTGTTGTACGGAATCGCTCTCGTGTACGGGGCGACCGGCAGCACGAACCTCACGGAGATCGGGGAGCGCGTTGTGGGCAACGGAGCGGGGAATCCGATGCTGCTGATCGGGATGGCTCTGCTCGTGGTTGGCTTCGGCTTCAAGGTTGCCGCGGTCCCATTCCACATGTGGGCGCCGGACGTGTACGAGGGCGCGCCCACGCCGGTGACCGCTTACATGGCCGCTGCCGTGAAGGCGGCCTCCTTCGCGAGCTTCCTGCGAGTCTGGATGGAGGCGTTCCCCGACGTGTTCGTGCAGTGGCACTACGCGATCTGGTGGGTCGCGGCCATCACGATGGTCGTCGGGAACCTCGTGGCCCTGGCACAGAAGAACATCAAGCGAATGCTCGCCTACTCGAGCATCGCGCACGCGGGCTACCTCCTTGTGGCCATTCTTGCGCGCGGCAATCTCGGGAGCTCGGCGTTCCTCTTCTACCTGTTCGCGTACACCCTCGCGACGTTCGGCGCCTTCGCCGTCGTCGTCGTGCTGTCGGACAGGGGAGACCGGTATCTCAAGATCGAGGATTATGCCGGACTTTGGACCGTGCGGCCCTGGCTCGCCGGGAGCATGGCGGTGTTCATGCTCGCACTGCTCGGGTTCCCGATATTCGGCGGCATCGGCTTCTTCGCCAAGTGGTACATGCTCCAGGCCGCGCTCGATTCGATCACCCCGCTGACGAATCTCGCGGTGCTGCTGGTGTTGACGAGCGTGATATCCGCCGGCTACTACCTGCACGTGGTGCTGGTGATGTTCATGAAGCCCGTGTCGCGTGCCGAAAGCGAGCCGCAGCTTGCCGGCCGGCTGACGCAATGGGTCATCGCCGCAGCGGCCGTGCTGATACTTGTGTTCGGCATTTTCCCGGATCCAGTGGTGCGCCTAGCGCGCAGCAGCGTCATCGTGCCGATCGGCCGGTGACGATCCCGCGCGGAATCTTTCGCGAGTACGACATCCGCGGCATCGCGGGCACCGATCTCACGCCCGAGACAGCGCGGCTGATCGGTCTGGGCTACGCCGCTTATCTCCATGAGCAGGGCGAAAAGGGGACGATCGCGGTGGGCCGGGACAACAGGCCCAGCGGCACCGGGCTAAGGGACGGACTGGTCGAGGGTCTACGGGAAGCGGGGCTCGATGTAATTGACATCGGAGTGGTGCCGACGCCCATCACGTATTGGGCGCAGCACAAGCTGGATGTCGTCGGCGGAATCCAGATCACCGGATCGCACAATCCCCGGGAATACAACGGCTTCAAGCTCGGCCTCAGGCTCAAGTCGATCTACGGCCAGCAGATCCAGCGGATGTACGAGCTGATCGAAGCCGGGAAATTCCCCGGCGGTAAGGGGTCGCTCCGGAAAGAGCCGCTGATCGACCGGTACGTCGACGATGTGGTAACCAGGATCGGCCCGCTCAAGCGGAAGCTGCGCGTGGTGGCGGATTGTGGAAACGGTGCAGGCGCCCTTGTCGCCCCGCAGATGCTCAAGCGACTCGGCCTGGACGCCGAGCTTTTGTTCTGCGAAAGCGACGGGACGTTCCCAAATCATCATCCCGACCCGACGGTCATAGCGAACCTGCAGGACATGATCGCCGCCGTGAAGGCCAGCAATGCGGACCTTGGCGTTGCCTTCGACGGAGACGCCGACCGGATTGGAATCGTCGATAACACGGGCGAAATAATCTGGGGCGACTACCTGCTGATCCTTTATGCGAGAGATGTCCTCGCGCGGACCGGGCCCGGGCAGTCGATCGTTTTCGACGTGAAGTGCAGCCAGGCGCTCCCCGAGGCGATCGAGAAGGCGGGCGGCAAGCCTGTGATGTCCAAGACGGGACACTCGCTGGTGGAAGAGAAGATGCACGAAACGCACGCTCCCATCGGCGGGGAGATGTCGGGACACATGTTCTTCACGGAGGGCTACTACGGCTTCGACGACGCGCTGTACGGCGCCGCGAGGCTGATTCGAATCGTCGCTGACTCAGGGAAGTCGGTGCGCGAGCAGCTGGCCGACGTGCCTCGATTCGTGTCTACGCCCGAGATTCGCGTGCACTGCGACGACGACAAGAAGTTCGGGATCGTGGCGGAGGCGGTGCGGCATTTCGGCGCCAAATACGAGACCATTGACATCGACGGCGTGCGCGTCCAGTTCGAGCACGGGTGGGGGCTGATTCGCGCGTCCAACACGCAGCCGGTCATGGTAATGCGCTTCGAAGCGACAACCGAGGAGCATCTCGCCGCCATTCGCGGAGAGATCGAGGGTTGGCTTGCCGCAAAGGGGGTCGCAGTCTAGGGCGATGCGCAAGCGACGCCTGGCCATCGCGATTGCCGTCGGCGCGATCCTTCTCCTGCTGGGTCGCGCCTTCGTATTTCTCTACACCGACTACGTGTGGTACCACGCGCTTGGTGGCGCGGCTCTGTGGCGCGAGAAGGCAGTCGATCAGGTCGCGCTGTTGAGCGGCGGCCTCACAATCGCTTTCCTGTTCGCATACGGAAACCTTTCCGCTGTGCGCCACTCGATTATCTCGCTCGTGCTGCCGCGCCGCATCGCCAATGTGGAGTTCGGCGAGGCCGTGCCCGTCCGGTTCCTCGACGCCGCCGCGCTGGGGATGGCGGCGGTCGTGGCCGTAGCGACTACCGCGGCGCTGCCGTCGTGGGAGAGCGTCGCCACGATGCGCGCCGGTGCGCGCTTCGGGGAGAGCGATCCGTATCACCAGCTGGATCTCGCCTTCTACACGTCGTGGCTACCGCTCGAAACCGCGCTGCACTCGTGGCTGATCGTCGTAGTTGCGACGGTGACCATGGTCGTCGTCGGCTTGTATGCGTTGACACCGAGCCTACGGTGGAGCGACGGCGGCCTGCGCGTGTCGGGCTATGTCCGCCGGCATCTGGGAGTCCTTGGCGGAGTGCTGCTTCTGCTGATCGCGTGGCGGTTCCGACTGGAATCGTACGAGCTTCTATCCAACGGAAGCGGCCCGGCAGGCGCGTTCACGGCCACTGACAACCGGTTCGTGCTTCCGTGGTATGTCGGCCTGGTGATCATCACCGTCGCGGCCGCGGCCGTCGTCGCGTGGAGCACCTGGACGGGCCAGCTCACTATCGCGTTCGCCATACTCAGCCTCGTTCTCGTGGTCATCGCCGGAGTGCAGCTCTGGCGGCCGATCGCCGTGGGTCGAGCGGGCGGGGACGCTGCGTATGAAGCCACGCGCCGGGCATTTACCGCGCGCGCATTTGCACGCAACACAAGAGATTCCGCTGGTCCCGCCGGGGTTGTCGAGGGGCTGCGCGACTCCATCAGGGCCGCGGACCGCTCGGTATCAGCGGCTGAATCGCGCGCGTTGATCGCTCCCGGCGCCAGCGGATACATCGTCGTCTCCGGAACGGGGCGCGGGGTCGTCGCTCCCTCGGTCTCGTCGCTTTTCTCGCGCACGGCTCACGCGTGGCGCGAGCAGGACGGCCGGGTGCTAGCTGCCGACCTGCCCAACGATCCGCGCATCGTGCGAGTCCGGGATCTCTACGACCGGGTGCAGCGGCTGGCGCCGGTCTTTTCCGTCCTCGAGACATACGAAGGATCGTTCCACATGGACACGCTGTATTGGGTCGTTCCGGTCTACGCGTCATCCCGACTGTATCCGCTCGCGGAGCAGCGGTCGATCGGCGATACGATCCGCACTTATTTTCGCGAAGCCGCCCGCGCCTACGTCCACTCCGTGACTGGGCGCGTCATGTTCGTCGCGGACGAGTCGGGTGAGCCTCTCGCCACGGCGTGGCGCCGCCGCTTTCCGTCGATGTTCCGGTCCCGGGCGGAAACGGCCGCGTGGATCGGCGAGCTGACACCGCGCCCGCGGCGGATCGTCGCCACCCCGGACTCCGCGGGCGAGGGCGATCTGCAGGGTAGCGTCCGGAGACTGTACCTCCGCATGCAGGAAGCGCTTGCGCGCTCAGACATGACCGCGTTTGGACAGTCGTTCGACTCGCTGGGAATTCTGCTTGGGGGTCGTCCCAGATGAGCGCGGAGAAAGTGCAGACCGCTGTGATCGCGCTTGGCGGGAATGCCCTATCCCCGCCGGGAGATCGCGCCACCATCGGAGATCAATTCAGCTACACGCGCGCGAGCCTCGCGCCGATCGTCGATCTGGCGCTCGATGGCTGGCACCTCTGCATCGTGCACGGCAATGGGCCGCAAGTCGGGGACGAGCTGGCTCGATCCGAGGCCGCGCGTGCGGAGGTTGAGCCGCTGCCGCTCGGCGTTCTCGTCGCCGCCACCGCCGGCTGGATCGGGTACATGGTGCAGCAGTCGCTGCAGAACGCGTTACGCCGGGAGGGGAGCCGCCGCGGCGTGGCCACGGTCATCACTCAGATCAAAGTCCGCTCCGACGATCCAGCGCTCGCCGATCCGACGAAGTCGATCGGCCACGAGCTCCCGGATGACATCGCTCGCAATCTCGAAGCTGCAGGTCACGCGGTGAAGCGCGATTCTGAGGGCCGGTACAGGAGAGTGGTCGGGAGTCCCGCGCCCGTTGCCATTCCGGAGATCGAGCTGGTGCGGCTATTGGTCGAGCAGGGAACGCTGGTGATCGCGTGCGGCGGAGGCGGCGTCCCTGTGTACGCGGACCAGAAACTCGGCCTCGAGGGCGTCGACGCCGTCGTGGACAAGGATCTCGCCGCCGCGCTTCTCGCGCGGGAATTGGGCGCGGACCTGCTGCTCATTCTTACGAGCGTGGACGCGGTCTACGCCGACTGGAATACTCCCGGGCAGCGCGCTCTCTCGGAAATGTCCGTGGCCGAGGCCGAGCAGCTGGATTCGGAAGGCGCGTTCGGCGTGGGAAGCATGGCCCCGAAGGTTCGAGCTGCCGTGGATTTCGTGCGGCACACAGGGGGGCGGGCGGTGATCGCTGAGCTGAGCAAGGGCCGGGAAGCCGTTCGCGGCGTCTCCGGAACGACGATAAAGCCTTAGCGAGTACCGCACACATCACCGCCTGCATGTCGCGCTCGCGCGCGGTTTGGGCGGTAGGCATTCGTCCGGTTCGGGATTACCTTCACCCCTGCAAGAATCGTTGAAAAACCGGAGATAGATCACTTGAACATCCACGAGTACCAAGCGAAGGAAATCTTCCGCTCGCACGGGATCCCGATCCCCGACGGCGACATCGCGACCACGCCCGCCGAGGCTGAAGCACTCGCGAAGAAGTACGGCGGCACGGTCGTAGTGAAAGCGCAGGTTCACGCCGGCGGGCGCGGCAAGGCGGGCGGCGTCAAGCTCGCGAAGAACCCAAAAGAGGCGCGCGAGATCGCCGAGAAGATTCTGGCGCTGACCATCAAGGACCTCCCGGTCCAGAAGGTGCTGGTAACGCCCGCGGCGGACATCGCGACGGAAGCGTACGTCGGAGTGATCATTGATCGTGCGTCCAAGCGCGCCACGTTCATGGTGAGTCCGGCCGGAGGCATCGACATCGAGGAAGTCGCGGCCAAGACCCCCGAGAAGCTCCGCAAGCTGGCGGTTGATCCGCGCTACGGGTTGCAGCCGTACGAGGCCATGGAACTCGGCTTCTTCCTGTATGATGATGTCAAGCAGGTACGCGCGGCCGCGAAGATCATGCAGCAGCTGTACGCCGCCTTTGTTGCGAGCGGAGCCTCGCTCGCCGAGATCAATCCATTGGTGACGACCCCGGACGGAACCGTGCTCGCGCTCGACGCCAAGATGGTGGTCGACGACAACGAACTGGATCGCAAGCCCGACCTCGCCGCGATGCGTGACGAGAGCGCGGAGGCGCCGAGCGAGGTCGAAGCGCGCAACGCCAATCTCACTTTCATCAAGCTGGAAGGGAACGTCGGCTGCATCGTGAACGGCGCCGGTCTGGCCATGGCCACGATGGATCTCGTGAAGTACTACGGCGGCGAGCCGGCGAATTTCCTCGACATCGGCGGCTCGTCGAATCCTGAAAAGGTCGTCGCCGCGCTCAAGATCATCACCTCTGATCCCAGCGTGAAGGCGATTCTCTTCAACATCTTCGGCGGCATCACGCGCACCGATGACGTCGCCAACGGCATCGTGACCGCTACGAAGAAATCTCCCTTGAAGGTGCCGATCGTCATCAGGCTCACAGGGACCAACGAAGAGATCGCGGTGAAGATTCTCGAAGAGAACGGTTTCACTGCGCTGACCGACATGGACGATGCGGTGCAGCGCGCGGTGCAGCTCGCGACGGGCAAGGAGGCCGCATGAGCATCTTCGTAGACAGCGGCACCAGGCTGATCGTGCAGGGAATCACCGGTCGCGACGGATCGTTTCACGCCAAGCAGATGATGGAGTACGGCACGACCGTCGTCGGCGGCGTGACGCCGGGGAAGGGTGGCCAGAAGTTCGAGGGGACGGTGCCGATCTTCAACACCGTCGCCGAGGCGGTGAAAGCGACGAGCGCGAATACCACGGTGATCTACGTGCCTCCTCCATTTGCGGCGGATGCGATGATGGAAGCGGCGGACGCGGGCATCTCGCTGATCGTGGCGATCACCGAGGGAGTGCCGGTGATGGACATGACGCGCGTATATCCGTTCGTGCGCGAGCGCGGCGCGCGCCTGCTCGGGCCCAACTGTCCGGGCCTCATCTCTCCCGGGAAATCCAAGGTCGGCATCATACCCGGCCGCATCTGCACGCCGGGCTCCATCGGGCTGGTGAGCAGATCTGGAACGCTCACCTATGAAGTCGTCTACCAGATGACGCGCGCCGGCCTCGGCCAGACGACGTGCGTCGGGATTGGCGGCGACCCGATCAACGGCACCAACTTCATCGATTGTCTCGCCGCCTTCCAGGCGGACGAAGACACTACATCGGTGGTGATCATCGGCGAGATCGGTGGAACGGACGAGCAGGAGGCCGCGCGGTTCGTGAAGGAGAACATGACCAAGCCCGTGGTGGGCTTCATCGCTGGCCAGACCGCTCCGCCGGGCAGACGGATGGGGCACGCCGGCGCGATCATTTCGGGCTCGGCGGGCACCGCAGCGGAGAAGATTCAGGCCTTCGAGGACAACGGGATCGCGGTGGCGAAGAGGCCGATCGACGTAGTGGGGCTGCTCAAGGCGCGGACGTAGCGAACTGCAGGACGTCAACGGGTTCTCACGAATGCAATTCCGACCGCTGCCATGTTATCCGTGCCCGCACAACGCATCGTGTTGTGCGTACGGCACGACCGTATCCGAGGAAGAGGGAGCGGCGATCGCGGCCAACCACGGGCCGGACGTCGTTTACCGGACTCGCTGGGGTGAACTCCGGACGCGAGTGCGTGGGCGTCGCTGCGTGCTGTTGCACGACGGGGCCTGCACCATTCACGACAAGGAGTACTACCCGCGGCAGTGCAGGGGATTTCCGTGGACGGATGGCGATGGGGCGCGCTACGAGTACGACGTCACGATCTGCGGCGCACTGGCAGCCGAGCCGGGCCTGGTTGAGATTCAGCGCGCGACGACACCATGAACGGCGTCCCGCGGGCTAAACAAGGGAAAAATCGGGCTGATTGCCGTTGGCGGGGAGAGACAAAGAATCTCTCCGCCCAGGCGTCGGAGTTCTACGCTGCACTTCAGGGGCGGTAGGCGCGCGGCAGGGAAAACCAATTGCCATGTCCAGTCCCGGCGAGCCCCCGACTGGCAGAAGAATTGCACCCTCTCCGCGCGGTTG
>JACDCY010000033.1 GCA_013817305.1 Gemmatimonadaceae bacterium
CTGCTGCATGGCGAGTGGGGTTCCCTTCCGTTGAAGTCTGCACAATTGCAACACACCGGCAACGTGGTGGCCGTGCTGCCGCGGCGCGCCATTCGCGTTGGTGGCAGTGGAAGTGTAAGCGCAACGATCGAAGCCACGAGACTCACGCCAGATGGCCCCCTGCTCCTCGTGCGCGCGGGCAGTGCCCGCCTGGCAATTCCGGGTGACGCGTCAGCACTTGGCAACGCCGCACACCGCGACGCGGGTTCTCACGTGACGCTCGACGTCGACATGGCGCAGGCGACCATCTTTCCGACGCCGGAGTAGCCCATGTTCGACGACTTGCTTCGCGCGCTCAAGGATCGCCTCCTCCATCCCGTGGCGCTGGCGGTTGGACGCGTCATTTCGCCCAATGCTCTCACTTGGCTTGCGGCACTTGTCGGGGTCGGCGCCGCTGCGGCCGCCGCAACGCAGCAGTACACGCTGGCAGTCGGCTGCTGGATTGTAAACCGCGTACTCGACGGGCTCGATGGCAGCGTGGCTCGCGCGACTAGCCGGCAAACGGATCTCGGTGGTTATCTGGACATTGTCCTCGATTTTGTAGTGTACGCTGCGATTCCGCTCGGTCTCGTTCTTGGGTCGGGAGATCGCGCGGTGGCCGTTGCTGGCGTGGCGCTCGTTGGAAGCTTTTTTGTCAATGGTGCGAGCTGGATGTACCTCGCGGCCATTCTCGAGCGCCGGGGACATGGTGTCGCGGCGACGGGTGAGCGAACCTCGGTTACCATGCCACCGGGACTGGTTGCGGGCGCTGAGACCGTTGTGTTCGTCACGCTGTTCCTGCTCTTTCCGGCCCATCTGGTGTTGCTGTTTCTGCTTATGACTGCTGGCGTGATGGTCAACGTCGTGCTGCGCCTTGCCTGGACATATCGCAGGCTGGAAGGAACGGGAACCAATCCAGCGCCTCATGTATAAAGTTGACATGCACGATACTGCCTCATCCAGCAGTTCGACCGATGCCACAGGAACGTCGCCCAGGCGGTGGTGGGTGATTGCGCTCGTGATGGTCGTGATCGTTGCTGTGCTGCTGTTTGCAGGACGCGAGCTTTCATCGTTCCTTCCCGGCGTTACACGGTGGGTGGAGTCGCTGGGCGCTGCGGCACCGGTGCTTTTCGTGCTCGTATATGCCGCCGCCGCGATTCTCCTGGCGCCGGCTTCCGTGCTTACAATCGCCGCAGGCGCTGCGTTTGGCATCTGGAAGGGCGCAGGGCTCGTACTGGTGGGGGCAGCGCTTGGTGCGGTCGCAAGTTTTCTCATCGCGCGTTACTTAGCCCGTGACCGGGTTGCCGCGCGTCTCGCCGTCGACCCTCGCCTCGAGGAAATCGACCGCGCTGTGGGTGAGTCTGGTTTTCGGATCATGTTCCTGATGCGACTGTCACCCGCGTTCCCCTTCGCGCTTCAGAACTACGCCCTTGGCCTGACGCGCGTGCGCTTTGCGCACTACGTGGCAGCACTGGTGGGCATGTTGCCCGGCACGCTGGTGTACGTGTACTCGGGTTCCGTCGCGCGCGAGGTCGCTGCCGCAGCTGGCGCCGCACCTGCACGCACGCCGGCATACTACGCGGTGCTCGCGCTGGGGCTCGTGGCAACAATAGCCGTGACGGTAATCATCACGCGCGTTGCGCGACGCAGTCTCAAATCGCATGTATCGAGTGCTTCGCATGTCTGACCTACGCGACCGCAGGTTCGAGCGCGATGTTCTGGCGTGTCTCCCCGATGTCGCGCGTTTCGCACGGTCGATGGCTGGCGACGAGTCCGATGCCGACGATCTCGTACAGGAGACATTCCTGCTGGCGTATCGCGGATACCACACGTTCCGCGCCGGCGACGAGCCGCGGCGATGGCTGTTCACGATCTGTCGTCACGTCTTCATTAGACAACGCCAGCGTGCTGCCCGCTTTTCGGAGCTGGACGAACTGGGCGATCCGTCGTCAGAAACGATGCGCGCAGTGTACGGGCACATCGCCGCGCAGGGTGACGGCTCGGCGTCGCGGCTCGATACGATGGACCTTCGACCTGCGATTGACGGCGCCATCGCCGACTTGCCGCTGGATTTTCGCATCATGGTCGTTCTCGTCGACCTCGAGGGCCTGTCGTATACCGAGGCGGCTGAAACGCTTGGTGTCCCGGTGGGAACTGTCCGGTCACGCCTCTACCGCGGTCGCCGGCTGCTGCAGGAGCAACTGCTCACATTTGCCCGCGATGCGGGACTCGAAAGCGCCACCGCCAGAGACCATGCACCAACTTCAGGAGCGCTATGACGCCTTCCCCGATCGACTGCCGCACCGCTGCCGAACGGCTGTGGGAATATCTTGATCATGAACTTCCCGACGGCCCGCTCGAGGAACTCGAGGTGCATCTCCGCGCCTGTGCCGAGTGCACGCCGCATTTCGCCTTCGCCGCCAGGCTGCTGCGCGATATCAGGGGCGCTCGCTCCAACGACCGTCAGACGGAAGGCATACAATCGCGTGTGCTCGGCGCATTGCGCGCCGAAGGGTTCATGGCGGCGCACTCATGAGCCTGCATACTGCCAAGGCCCTTCTGTTCCTGCGCATCTCGATTGGTGCACTGATGCTGGTGTGGGGTGCGGACAAGTTCGCGAACCCTGAGCACGGCGTCCGCGTTGCGGAACGGTTCTATTTCGGCCTCCTGGCTTCTGATCAGGCCATGCCCGTGCTCGGGGCTTTGCAGCTACTCATGGGCGTGCTGGTGGTAGTCGGGGCGCTCCGTCGATTCGTTTACCCGGCACTCGCGGTTGTTACGGGTATCACCTTGCTCGGGGTATGGCGTTCCATCATCGATCCATGGGGGTGGATGCTGGAAGGGGCAAACGCGCTCTTCTTTCCGTCCCTCATCATTTTCGCAGCCGTGCTCGTTCTCATCGCCGTACGCGACACCGATCGCATCGCGCTGCAACCGTATTCGAAGGGAGATCGGGGGCCATGAATCACCCAAGTCGACGTGACTTTCTTTTTGCAGCGGCGCCGCTCGCATTGATCCCAGTCACCGCACTCGCCGCTCTCAACGCATGCTCAGGAACTGCAGACATGTCCAACGCAACTGGAGGATCGCCGGCAGGTGGCCAGGCCGTCCGCAAACTCGACAAGCCTCATGCTGAATGGAAGACGGTGCTCAGCGAAGGCCAGTACGACGTGCTGTTCAACGATGCAACCGAGCGCGCGGGCAGCAGCGCTCTGGACGTCGAAAAGCGTACGGGCATCTTCGTGTGCGCGGCCTGCCACCTCTCGCTGTTCGAGTCGAGTGCGAAGTTCGACAGCGGCACCGGATGGCCAAGTTTCTATCAGCCTATTGCCGGGCATGTGGAAACCAGGCGTGATTTCAAGCTCATCTGGCCGCGCACCGAGTATCATTGCGCGCGCTGCGGGGGACATCAGGGGCACATTTTCGCCGACGGCCCCAAGCCAACAGGCAAGAGGTATTGCAACAACGGAATCGCCCTGCGTTTCGTCCCCGCGGGCGAGACAGTACCACCTTTGAGAGGCTGAGAGATGCGACTACGCCTACTTCCATTCGCACTATCGCTTGCAATGGTCAGCTGCGGTGCGAGCGACTCGCACGCGCGTTCCGACGACGCGCCGCCTGCTGTCGCTGCCAACGGACCATCCGCCAGCGACACAACCAACGTCCCGCCTGCCAACGCAACGCAACGTTCGGCACTCGACACCGCTATTTTTGCCGGCGGCTGCTTCTGGTGTATGGAACCGCCTTTCGACAAGCTCAATGGCGTGATTTCCACGACCAGCGGTTACACCTCGGGCTCGGTGGTGAACCCAACCTACGATCAGGTGTCGGGAGGCGGAACCGGACACACAGAAGCCGTGCGGGTGGTGTTTGACCCGGCGCGGGTCACCTACGATCGTTTGCTGCACGTGTTCTGGCGCAATGTCGATCCGTTCGCGCGCGACCGACAGTTCTGCGACCGCGGCACTGAGTATCGAAGCGGCATTTACCCGCGCAATGCGCGCCAGAGGCAAGCTGCCGAGGCATCGCGTCGCGCAGTGGCTGCGCGTTTCTCGCAGCCGATCGCAACCGAACTTGTTGCCGCGACGCCCTTTTATGCCGCCGAGGAATATCACCAGGATTACTACACGAAGAATCCGTTGCGATACAAGTACTATCGGTCCAGCTGCGGACGTGATCGGCGCCTCCGGGCGATATGGGGGGACGAGGCTGGCGGATGACAGCGCGGCACCACCGTCGCCTGGTGCTACTCGGCGGAGGCCACGCACACATCGAGGTCTTGCGGCAGGCCGCACGGCGGCGGTTCAACGGCGGCGAGATTCTCGTGATCTCGCCGTCGGCGCATTCGCACTACACGGGAATGATTCCGGGTTTTGTCCGCGGCTCCTATAAGGAGTTTGCGCTGACAATCGATGTCGCCTGGCTCACGCGTGCGGCCGGGGGGACGTTCCAAGAGGGATGTGCAGCAACGGTGGCTGCCGACGGGCGTTCAGTGGAGCTCGAGAATGGTCACGTGCTCGAGTGCGATCTGGTGTCGGCGGACGTGGGTAGCGAACCGTCCGGTTGGCGCGACGTACCTGGTGTCGCCGATCACGCATTTACGGCACGCCCGATCGAGCGTGCCATGGCGCTTGTCGATGCGATAGACCACGCCATCGAGCGTGCCCGCGAACGTGGCACCGCCCGCGACGCCGTGGCCATTGTAGGGGGCGGTGGCGGCGCGGTGGAAATTGCGTTCGCCATTCGCGCGCGTGCCGAGGCCGCTGCCGTATCGTTCCCGGTGACGCTGATCGAAGCAGAAGCTCGGCTGCTTCCGGAGTTCGAAGCGGCGATGGGGCAAACGGCGAGTCGCGTCTTGCGGAAACGGTCGATCGATGTGCTCACTCGTGCGAGGGCCGCCGCCGTTACAGCGGAGGAAGTGCTACTGGCCGACGAACGAAGGGTCGCGTCGACAATCACCGTGTGGCTTGGCGGTGCGGGACCGGTTGCGGTTACGCGCAACAGCAGTCTGCCGAAAGATGCAAACCACTTCTGGGAAGTGACTTCGACGCTGCGCTCGACTGGCGGGGCTCCCGTGTGGGGGGCAGGCGATTGTATTGCCTTGCGGGACTTTCCCTGGGTTCCGAAGGCGGGTGTTTATGCAGTGCGTGAAGGACCAGTGCTCGCGGTCAATCTGAGAGCGGCGATGGCGGGTGAAGCAGATCGTGACGCTGCGACTTACGAACCGCAGCAGAGTTACGTGTCCATTCTGGACACTGCCGATGGCCGCGCGATCATGAGATGGAAGGGACGCGTGATTCGTGGCAGAGTCCCGCTCTGGCTGAAATCGTATATCGATTCTCAATTCGTTGACCGCTATCGGCCCAGTTGGCGCCGTTGGCCGCGCGTCGGGAGCGTCTCAATGGCCGGCCGCTACGTGACCAGGGCTGATTAGCGGCGTCCCTGCCGCTGGGACCCGCTGGCGACGGTCCCCTGCAGGGGTAGCTATTTTGATCCATGCCCGGTCTTGCCCGCAGCCTACTAGGCGTCGTGCTCCTCCTGATTCTCGGCGCCTGCCGCCCCGACGAGGACCGCGTCGAAGCCATCGAGGTGGTGACACCCTCGGGCGCCGAACGTCGGAGTCAACCCGCGCGAGTGGTGCAGCGGATGGGTTCGACGGAGATCACCATCGTCTACAACCGCCCCGTGGCGCGCGGGCGGGAGCTGTTCGGCGGAATCGTCCCGTGGGACTCGCTGTGGAACCCGGGCGCGGACGAAGCCACGCGTCTGGAGCTTAGCGAAGACATCACCATCGCGGGACAGCCGCTCCCGGCCGGCCGCTATAGCATCTGGGCCATTCCAGGTCGGGACGAGTGGACCCTCGCCTTCAACCGGGCCTGGGACGTAGAACACCTGACCTACCGCGAGGCAAACGATGCCCTCCGACTACGCGTGCGGCCCCATCCGGCCAGCCACATGGAGTCGCTCGCCTTCTACTTCCCCTACGCGGAGGCGGACTCGGCGATGCTGGCCCTGCACTGGGGCGAGACGATGCTGCCGCTCCCGGTCCGTCGCCCGTAAACAACCGGCTCACAGCGCGAGGCATTAGTGAGCAACCGCATCGAGAACATTACCAATCGCATTGACACACACTCCCGACGTGAGGCCCGAATCACTCTCCAGATCTGGGTTCGTGGCGTTGCGCTCGCCGCCCTTTTGGTATGCGGCGGTGAGGTTCGCGCGCAGGCAGCGATCGCGCCGCCCTTCCCGGCGTGGCGCGACACCGCCCAGCACCGTGTTCGTAGCGTCCGCGTGGAGCCGGGCGTCACCCTCGAGGTGCTGGAGTGGGGGGGCACCGGATCGCCGCTCATCTTTCTGGCGGGTAGCGGGAACGCGGCGCATGTCTTCGACGGCTTTGCCCCACGATTCACGTCGCGCTTCCGGGTGCTCGGCGTCACCCGCCGGGGTACCGGCGCGTCCAGTCACCCTGCGGCCGGCTACGACAGCGCGACGCTTGCGCGCGATCTCATCGCCGTGCTGGACGCTCTCGGCGTTCGCAGGGCGTCGTTCGCGGCGCACTCATTCGGGGGCAGCGAGCTGCACTACCTGGCGGCACACCACCACGAGCGCGTCGAGCAGCTCGTCTACCTCGATGCCGCTTACGACTACCACGCCCTGATGGCTAGCCCCGAGAACAGGAGCGGGCAGCTGCAGACGCCCGAGCCACCGATTCCGGCCTACGACGACAATACGGCCCGCAGCTGGACCCTTTTCGCCGAGCGAGTGTCAGGCCCCGGCTACCCGGAGGCTGAGGTCCGTGCGATGTACGCGTTCGATACCGCCGGTCGGTACCAACGCCCCGTGAACATCGACTCGCTGCAGGCGCGCCTGGACCGGGGCACCGCGCCCGTCGACTTGCGCCAGATCAGTGCGCCGACGCTCGCCATATATGCAATCCCCGGCGCGGTCGAGACGATGTTCCCGTACTGGGCCGTGCTGGATTCGGTGGGGCGGGAGCGCGCCGTGCAGAGCCACACCGCCGTGACCGCACTTCTCTCGCGGCTGCGGGCGCAGTTCCCGCGCGAGGTCCCGCAGGCGCGAGTCGTCGTGATTCCGGGCGCGCGCCATTACGTGTTCCTGACGCACCCGGGCGAGGTGGAGCATGCGATGCTGGAGTTCCTATCGCCAGCCGCGCGTCCGTGAGTGCGCACATGCTGGCCGGGCTGAGCTCATCGCGAATGCGCCCTGACGATCGTTGCACTTGTCGAACGATTAAGGATTGCTCGCTTCGCTCGCGGAGCCGCACTGGTCGCACTAGTAGCAGGAATATCGTGCGCGCCAGTTGCCTAACGTGCGTTGGGCGTACTTCCGGAGCTGGTGCTGAAGCGTCGTGGCGCCGTTCGCCGGCATTGTTTATTTCTGTTCTGAAAGGGGCTCGCGTGAGTTCGTCCCGGTTTCTGACCCTGTTTGCCAGTGTGGCGCTTCTGCTGGGCTGTTCGACCGCAGCTCCCTCGGATCGTCCCCACTCGGCGTCGTCCGTGGGGCAGGACGTTGGGACGAACCGACCCGACCTCGGTCGCTTCTTCGCCGGCGTGGACGGGACCTTTGTTCTGCTGGACGCGCAAACCGGGCAAGCCACACGGTATAACCCGGAGCGAGCCAGCACGCGCTTCCTGCCAGCATCTACGTTCAAGATTCCGAACACACTGATCGCGCTGGAGACGGGCGTGGCGAGCGGACCGGACTTTCCGCTGACCCGCGACAGTACCGTCACCCCACGGCAGGAGTGGTGGCCCGCGGTGTGGATGCAGAACCACACACTTCGGACGGCACTGCCTAACTCCGTCGTCTGGTACTATCAAGAACTCGCACGGCGGATCGGTTCCGAACGGATGCAGTCATACGTGGACCAGTTCCAGTACGGAAATAGGAACATCTCCGGCGGGATCGATCAGTTCTGGCTCACCGGAGGGTTACGGATCTCCCCGGAAGAGCAAGTGAAGTTCCTGCAGCGGTTCTACACCGGGCAGCTCGGGGTTTCGGAGCGGTCCACGAGCGTCGCGAAGGGACTGCTGGTGCTGGAAGAAACCCCGAGGTACCGGTTGAGCGGCAAGACGGGTTGGGCCGGACTGGGGAAGCCAGACGCGCCCCAGATTGGGTGGCTGGTTGGATACTTGGAACGTGGGGAGAAGGTCTACTTCTTCGCCACCAACATCGACATCCGAACCAGCGAGGATGCGAAGGCAAGGCTCGCCATCACCAAAGCCATCTTGGACGAGCTCGGCCTTCTCGAAAGAGATTAGCCGCGAAGCGGTGGTGCGCGTTGTGCCCAGCAATCCTGGTTTGAGCGGAGGGCTCATCGGCAATGCGATGTTCGCAGACTCGAGCATCGTCGTGATTGACCTTGCGCGCCGCCGCTTCGGTATCGCGGTCGCAGCCAAGCGATAGGCGCAGTGTTCGCACGTGGCAAGCCCCCGCGACATTTGCCCTGCAGCGTCGCGTCCTGCCGCATTCGGACTGCCGGCTCGCTGCGCTAGCTGGCGCTTATTGTGAAGCGTTTGCGGCTCGACTTGGGCGTTAGCACACCACGAATACCGGAGGGTCGCATGCGTCTGTCATCACTGATGTGCTTACTGCTCGTAGGCTGCGCAGCTGATTCGACGGAGAAAGCCGGCCCAGCGGTTGATACAGGCTTCGCGTCGCTTCAGGCGCGTGGTGCCATCGCCATGGGGGTTAACCAGTACACGTCATCGCACGTCTTTGAGGCGCTACCCGATGGCGGACGAATCGTCTTGCAGCGCGACAGCGTTGATGCGGCTGGCACCTCTGTCATCCGCGCGCACCTTCGGGACATTGCGGCGCGTTTCGCGGGCGGCGACTTCTCAATTCCGGGGATGGTGCATGCACAGGTGGTCCCCGGGACTGTCGACATGGCGGCCCGTCGCACTTTCATCCGCTACGTGGCCGACACGCTCCCGCGCGGCGGTGAAGTGCGAATCAGCACGTCCGATTCCGTTGCAATCGCGGCAATCCATGCATTCCTCGCGTTTCAGCGAATGGATCACCATGCCGCCGGTCATGAGCGTCGATAGGTGTGTTTCAGAAGGGAGCGGCGTGCCCGGTGCCTAACGTTCGTTGGAGCAGACGGGCGCTGCGTTGACAGCAGGAGAACGGCTGCAATTCTTGGCACGAGCGCTCGGTCATGGTCACCGCTGGGGGCTGCAGACTATCTCACCATAGAAACATCAGGCACTGGGCCAAGACGGGTTCCAAACTTGCTCTATGTCGGGCGGTGTCGGTCATTGCATGCCGGCATTCACTGTCGGGACGGACGTCGACTTCCTGCAGGGTTTTCTCACCGGTCGGCGAGGTAACGCCGCCATGTTTGTCGAACAGACGCGCTGGTCAAGCGCCACCGGCTGGGTCGTGTCGCGCGCGCCGCGCCAAGGCGCTTCGGCGCATGTCGTACTGTTCTTCGGTGCGCAGGAAGCCATCGAGTCGTCGCGGGCACCAGAGGTGCTTCGTGCGGCGCACCCGCTCGCCCGTATCGTCGGGTGCTCCACCGCTGGCGAGATCAGCGAGACCAACGTGTACGACGGGTCAGTGGTTGCGACCGCGATCCACTTCGAGCACACCGTCGTTCGCGCTGCTTGCCAGCCGCTCTTAAGCGCGGAGGACAGTCGTGCCGCCGGGGAGCGAATCGCCGGTGATCTCGCATCCGACGATCTGGTGCACGTATTCGTCCTGGCCGAGGGGCTGAAGGTAAACGGCTCGGACCTCGTAGCCGGTTTGCGGCACGGACTACCAACGGGCGTTGCCGTCACTGGTGGCCTCGCCGCGGACGGTGCTCTTTTCGAGAAAACCAGCGTGTACTGCGACGGGGAGCCTGACGGGGGAAAGGTGGCCGCCGTCGGCTTTTACGGCGACCGTCTGAAGATCGGCTATGGCTCGATGGGTGGATGGGACACATTTGGCCCCGAACGGCTGGTGACTCGAGCCGAGGGCAATGTGTTGTACGAGCTCGACGGGAGCTCCGCGCTCGAACTGTACAAGACATATCTCGGCTCTCACGCGGCGGACCTGCCGGCGAGCGGCCTCCTGTTTCCGTTGAGCCTTCGAGGAGCGTCCGGCGATCCGGGCATTGTCCGAACGATCCTGGGGATCGACGAAGCCGCGGGAAGCCTGGTGTTCGCCGGTGACATCCCGCAGGGGGGCTATGCCCGCCTGATGAAGGCGAATGTCGACCGGCTGATCGACGGCGCCTCCGGAGCGGCGACATCGTGCCATGTGCCCCTCGCGAGCTCCCTGCCCTCCCTCGGCATCCTCATCAGCTGTGTGGGACGAAAGCTCGTGCTGAAGCAGCGCACGGAGGAAGAGGTCGAGAGCGTGCGAGCGGTGCTCGGCGACGAGGCCGTGCTCAGTGGATTCTACTCCTATGGGGAGATCGCGCCCTTTGCATCATCGACGCGGTGCGAGCTGCACAATCAAACGATGACCATTACCACGTTCACGGAGGAGTAGCCGTGCACAAGCTCCTTGCGCGGCAGCTTCGCAAGTACTTCGGGGGCGCTGAGCGCGTTCCGGTGGAGCTCTCCGGCTTCGTCGCGGCGGTGGAGCAGGCATACATGCAGTCGGACGATGATCGCGCAATGCTCGAGCATTCGATGGATACGGTATCCGAGGAACTCGTCGATCGCTTCCAGCGGCTGAACGATGCGCTCTCGACGAGCCAGACCGCGAAAGTGGAGCTGAACCAGGCTGTTTCGCTCCTCTCAGCGACCTTGGAGGCCACGACGGACGGCATTCTGGTGCTGGACTTGACGGGCAAGACCGTGCTGATGAGCCGGAAGTTCGTCGAGCTGTGGCGAATTCCGGAGGCCGTGCTGGCGTCGCCGGACGAAGAGGTGAGGCTGCGCTTTGCCACCGAACAACTCGTGGACCCCACACAGATTACGGAGGGGGTTCCAGAGCTCTTCAGCGATCCCGGCGCAGCGAATTTCGACGTGCTCCTGTTCAAGGATGGTCGCCAGCTCGAGCGCTCCTCCCTCCCTCAGAGGATCGGCGACGAGATCGTGGGCCGCGTGTTCACGTTTCGCGACGTCACCGAACGCCTGCAGATGGAGGAGCAACTTCGCCAGTCGCTGAAGATGGAGGCGATCGGCACCCTCGCCGGGGGCATCGCCCACGACTTCAACAACCTGCTCACGGTGATCCGCGGGCACGCCGAGCTGGTCAAGAAAACGCTGCACCCGTCGCTTCTCGAGGTTGGTGACCTCACGCAGATCCTCGTCGCCGCCGATCGCGCCGCCGCGCTGACGCATCATCTCCTGGCGTTCAGCCGCAAGCAGATGCTGCAGCCGGTGCCGCTCGACCTCAACGTGGTGCTGTCGTCGCTTGCCCCGATGCTGCGCCGTCTGATCGGCGAGGATATCGAGATCGAGGTGGCACCGGCGCGGGACCTTTTCGTCGTCACCGCGGATCCGGGGCAGATGGAGCAGGTGTTGGTCAACCTGATCGTGAACGCACGCGACGCCATGCCACGGGGGGGCAGGATCACGATCGGAACGGAGAATGTCGTGGTCAGCGACCAGGAGCGACTGAGCGGGCTTCCATTCGGCTCGTACGTCATGCTTTCGGTATCGGACACCGGCCACGGAATACCAGCGGCGGTGCGGGACCGCATCTTCGAGCCCTTCTTTACGACGAAGGAAGTGGGCAAGGGAACCGGCCTCGGTCTCTCCACAGTGTTCGGCATCGTCAAGCAGTCGGACGGATATCTCGTCCTGGACAGTGAGGTGGACCAGGGCTCCACCTTCCGCATCTACCTTCCCAGAGCGACGCATGCTCATGTTCCCACTCCGCGAGACGTGGAGGCCCTCCCCGAACTCGGAGGATGGGAAACCATCCTTCTCGCCGAAGACGAGGCAGCGGTGCGGGCGCTGGTGCGGCGGATGCTTGAAAACAACGGGTACACGGTGCTCGTGGCGCGCGACGGATCAGAGGCGATTCGGCTCGCGGCTGCGCATGCGGGCGCCATCGATCTCTTTCTCACCGACGTAATCATGCCGGGAACTGGCGGCGTCGAACTGGCGAGACGAATCCGTGAACACTGTCCGGACACTCCGGTGCTGTACATGTCGGGCTACAACGACGAGGACATCGCCCGCCGAGGTGGGCTCGGTGAACACTCCCGTCTCCTGCCGAAACCTTTTACCGCAGCGGTATTGGCGTTGGCCGTACGTGCCGCGCTCGAGGCCAAATCAGTGGTGCGTGTCGGCTAGACTGCTCGCGCATCTGAGTTGCATGGAACTAGCAACCAACGCGGAAATGACGGTGGAGATTCGCGTGACCGATACGGGTCGGAGGATTCCGCCGGAGAAAACCGAAGCGATCTTCGAGGAATTCACCCGTCTCGCACCCGAGGTCGCCGAAGGCGCGGGTCTTGGATTGGCGATCGCCCGGCGCATCGCGAGGCTTCTCGGAGGCGACATCACGGTCGTCAGCGCATCAGGGTCTGGATCCGTCTTCTCGCTGTGGCTTCCCTTCGAGACGAAAACCGGCAGCGAGCGCACGACGCAGGTCAGGGACGGACGAGAGACATCAGGAGGCGTGTCGCTGGCGTGAGCGCGCTTCAGGTATACGGCCTCTGTGTGATCCTGGTCGCCGTCGATTTCGTCGTCCGGACCTTGCGCATACAACTCTTCCTTCGTGGGCTGCGCCGGGGCGTGCCCTTCCAGGAAGTCTTGCTCCAGTCGTTCGTGGCCGAGGCGGGGTCGGTCCTGACGCCGATGCGCGTCGGCGGGGACCCGGCGCGAATCTGGGCCATGCGCCAGGGCGGCCTCTCCATCACCGCCGGTGTCGTGTGCGTCGGAATCGAGACGATCACGATGACCGTGATCATCGTTGCGGTCACGATAGGGTTGATGCTCACCGTCGGGGGGGAGTGGTGGGCGACAGTTGGCCCACGGCTCACCGATTCCCTGAGTGACGCCGGCCCCTGGCTGCTGGCGATCGTGGTCGCCTCGGCGCTCAGCTGGATCATCGCACAGCGAATCGCGCCGGAAACCCGAACGATGCTTCGCCGTGAGTTACGCTCGGTGCGCCGCTACGCTCGCGTGGTCCCGTGGTGGGCATATGGGGCCGCCGTTCCGTTGACCCTTGTGAACATCGCTGCCCGGGTCGCAATCCTACCACTGCTCGCGTCCACGCTCCCGACGCCGCCGCCGCTCGACGCGACGCTGGTGGGCTCGTATGCGCTGCTCTACGGTCAGCTACTCACTCCCACTCCGGCTGGTGCGGGCGCCGTGGAGCTGGTTTTTCTCGGGGGTGCTGCGGGCGAGATGGGTGCCGCGGAGGGGAGACTGCTCTTTCTCTGGCGCCTGTTCACGGCTGGCATTCCGCTGGTGATTGGCATCGCCGCGGCTGTCCTTCACTACGGGTTCGGCGTGTTCGGGCAGCCGCTCGTCGCGCGGCGTCTCCGCCCCAGATCCCGCACTGCCGAACGGACCGATCCCACCGCGACTCAAGATGCGCCTCCCGCAGGTGACGACCGCGGGTGACAGAATTTGGAGAAACACAATGACAGCTTTAGAGACGCACAGCAGATTACGCTGCGCGTGTGAAGAAGCGTCACTTTCCCGGAGCGGTGTGAAAATTCCATTCCTCGCCACGCTAAAACTGTGTTCGCTGTTTGCGACGGTTGCTTCGGCGCAGTCCAGTCGCATGGCTCCACCTGAAGAGCGCCTTCCGGGACGGGTTGTGGACGTGAGCGCGGGCGAGTTCTTCCTGCGTGCGCCCGACACCATTCCCGCCGGTCTCACGACGTTTCGTCTTCACCAGGTGGGAGAGATTCTCACGAATCCGGCGAAGGTCAGGGCTGAAAATCTTGCTCCTGCAACGCCGGATCACGACCCCACGCGAGCCTTTCACATGCTCTGGGTGGTTCGGCTCGACGCTCGAAGAACGGTGGACGAATGGTACAGGGCCCATGTTCGAGGCGAGCCGACTCCGTGGGCAATCGACTTGGGTGGGCCTGCTTCCACGGATCCCCCACGCACCTCGAACGCGACCATGGTTCTCGAGCCGGGGACGTACGTTCTTGTGTGTCACGTGGGCTCGGCGCGCGCAGACAGGAACCGCAGCCACTTGCTGAAGGGAATGTTTCGGCAGCTGACCGTCGTTCGGTCAACGTCACCACTGGTTGCGTTACCTCAACCGGATGTGGTGGCTCGCATCTCCTCCGACGGCAGGATCCAACTGTCGGGCCCTGTGCGCAAAGGACGTCAGGTGATCAGGGTCATCAACGAGACGTCGCGGTCGTACGAGTTCATCATGAACCGGGTCAAGGAGGGTCGCACCGCCGGTGAACTCGTCACTTGGAAGAGGACAGACGGGACGACCAATCCCTCCACACGCCTGGGCGGACTCTCGGACGTTCCGCCTGGCGCGACGCGTACGATTACCGAAGCGTTCGTCCCGGGAATGCACGTCTTCTGGACAGTGAGGGGCCCGGCGACCAGCGTCGCCGTGAACATAAGCGAGAGGTAAGGACACACGATCCGCACCCTGCTCTCTGGCGCGATGCGACAGGTCGCCCCAAGGACGCCATGGACCTCGAAGAACTTCGTTCACTGAGGCCCGATCTCTCGTATCCTCTTTGCGGCGATGTGCAGCTCAGTGTGCCTGGCGGGTTTTCCCCGAAAGTTGTCAGATCCAGCGCTGGTTGTCGCACCTGGCGGAGCTAGGTTGCCGCACACGCACGCATCGGCGCGCGTGCCAACCCTGTCTCGAGCGCTGGATGCACTACACCCTACCCGACGCGATCGCCATCCTCTCCCGCACGCCTCGCACGCTGCACACGCTGTTGTCCGGGCTGCCGAGCGCGTGGACCGATGCAACGGAGGGGACCGGCACGTGGAGTCCGCGCGCGGTCGTCGCGCACCTCCTCTCTGCCGACAGCACCAACTGGATTGGGCGTGCTCGCATCATGCTGTCGAATGACGGATGCCCTGCCCTGCCCGCCTTTGATCCCAATGCGCAGGTTCGCGACTGGAGTCACTCGACGCTCGACGACCTGCTCTCGCAGTTCGAACGGGTGCGCCGCGAGAACATCGCGCTGCTCGTGCGCTGGAAGCCGGGCGAGCACGAGCTCGCACGGACCGCGATGCATCCGGAGTTCGGCATCGTGACCATGAGCCAGCTGCTCTCGACGTGGGTGGCGCACGACTTGTCGCACATCGGCCAGATCGCGCGCGTGATGGCGCGGCAGTACCAGGACGCGGTCGGGCCGTGGGCCACGTACCTGCGGATCATGCAGCGATGACGCTGTGCCGGCTGCGTCGCCCCTGAAGCGCGACGGCCTACGCGTGTCGCAGTTCCCTCGGCCCTCCACCAGCCTCACGCCGAAGCAACCGGCGTAACGTCGTCGGCTCGGTGTATCCCACGCGACGTGCGATCTCCTCGACCGAGAGTGTCGTCGTCTCCAGCAGTTCCACCGCGCGCTCGACGCGGAGTCGCTGAAGAAACTGGATCGGTGACAAGCCCGTCGCGCGCGCAACACGTCGCGCGAAGGTGCGCGGCGCCAGCCCGGCGGCAGCGGCGAGTCCGTCCACCGTCAGCCCCGTGGCCAGCTCCGCACGCGCCCAACGCTCCGCGCGCAGGACCTGCGGATCCTTTGCCGAGAGGTAGCCGAGTGCCATGTACCGCGACTGGCTTCGTCGTCCGTCGAGGAGGAGGAAGCGCGCGCATCCCGCGGCGGTGTCGGAGCCGCAGTACCGTTCGACGAGTGCCAGCATGAGGTCGAGGTGCGCCATCGCCGCGCCGGCCGTGATGAAGTGACCATCGGTGACGACCATGGCGTCCGCGTCGAGCTCCACCTGCGGGAACATGCGCTGGAACACCGGTGCGAGCCACCAGGTCGTCGTCGCGCGACGACCGTCGAGCACACCGGTTCTCGCGAGGTGAAAGACCGCCGAGCAGGATGCGGCGATGTGTGTGCCGCGCGCGGCAGCGCGATCGAGCGTTCGACGGAGCTGCGCCGCATCGGGTTTGGCCAGTCGCTCGATGACGGCCGCCTCCGTCACGGTCACGAGGCTGGAGACGATAATGACATCCGGCTCCGCCTTCGCGATTTCCGGCTGCGGCGGGAGCACGCTACCCACGAGCGATCGAACGCTGCGCGCACCCGAGCCACTCACGCGCACGGCGAACGCAGGCCGCCGCCCCTTCGCAGCGCGAAGCCGGTTCGCGGTGGCAAGGACGTCCGCGGTGATCGCGACGCTGGAGGGCATCGCACCCGAAAGGACCTGGAGCTCCACGAGGCGCATTGGCAGGAAATCCCCGAAAGGTGTCGTTTCTGACGCTGGCGCGCAGGATGGCACCGTGCGAGCCTGTGTGCAACCCCGATGCCTCATGACATCCATCGCCTCCCACAACACGTTCTACGACTTCACGAGCCGGCTGTTCACGATCGATGGCGTGGCCAGGACCGTCTACGTCGCCGGTCGCGGGCCGGCCGTCGTCGTCCTGCATGAGATGCCCGGCATCGGCACGCACGTGCTGCGCTTCGCGCGCTGGGTGCGGGACGCCGGCTTCACGGTGTACCTGCCGTCGCTCTTCGGGCGCGACGGTAGGATACCTACGGCCGATGAAGGGGCAGCGATCTATCGGAGGGCGTGCGTGAGCGCTGAGTTCCGGGCGTTCGGCGCTGGATCGTCGAGCCCCGTCACGCACTGGCTGCGAGGGCTCGCACGCATGGCGCATACTGAATGCGGCGGCGCTGGCGTGGGGGCGATCGGTATGTGCTTCACGGGCAACTTCGCGCTCACGATGATGCTCGAGCCCGCGGTGCTCGCGCCCGTGCTGTGCGAGCCGAGCCTTCCCTTAGACCAGCCGGCAGCCCTCGAGAGTTCAGCGCAGGAGCTTCATGACATCCGAAGGCGGCTCGAGCGCGAGGACCTCACCGTGCTCGCGTACCGCTTCTCGGGCGACCGCTACTGCACGGGGGCGCGCTTCGCGGCGTACGCACAGGCGCTCGGCGAGCGGTTCGTCGGCCGAGTGCTTCCAGATGAGGCGGCGGGCTTCGCCGATGCCCCGCCTTTCCACGCCGCGCACGTGAACTTCGCACACAGCGTGGTAACCGTGCACCTCGTCGACGGGGCCGGTGAGCCGACCATCGCCGCCCGCGACGAGATCCTCGCGTTCCTTGATCACCGCCTCCACCCAGCATCCTGAGCTCCCGTCATGCCTCCAATTACGCTCTCTCCGAATACCGTCGCCATTCACCCGTGGGCCTCGCCGAGCGGGCGGGCGCGGGCGCACCGGACGCTCAATGCGCCGCTGTACCTGACGACGCAGTGGGAGGGTGCCGACCTGCCCGAGCTTGCCGAGCTGTTCATGAAGTCGCCCGACCGCGGCTTTTACACGCGATTCGGACACCCGACGACCAGGATTGCGGAGGAGAAGATCGCGCAGCTCGAGGGAGCCGATGATGCGCTGCTATTCGCCTCCGGCATGGCCGCTATCAGCACGTCGCTGCTCGCCGTGCTCTCGTCGGGAGACCATGTCGTGGCGCATCATGCTCTGTTCGGTCAGACCCTCCAGTTCTTCGACTACCTTGTGACCACAATGGGAGTTCAGGTGACCTTCGTCGACGCCACCGATACGATGAACGTGTCACGAGCGCTACGCCCGGACACGCGGGTGCTCTATCTCGAGACGCCGTCCAACCCGATCATCGACATCCTCGACATCGAGGCGCTCGCGTCGCTCGGCCACACGGCAGGGGCGCTGGTGATCGTCGATACGACCTTCGCGGGTCCTCTCGTGCAGCTCCCGCTCGCTCTCGGCGCTGATGTGTCGCTTCAGTCGGCCAGCAAGTCGCTCGCGGGGCATGCCGACGTCCTGGCCGGTTGTGTGGCGGGTTCGTCGGAGATCATTGCGCGCGTACGTCGCATGCGGAACCTCACGGGTCCCAGCCTCGATCCGCATGCGAGTTGGCTGCTGTTGCGTGGTCTCCAGACCCTGCCGCTCCGCATTCGCGCGCAGTCGGACACGGCAGCGCGCGTGGCCGGGCAGCTCGGTGCGGCTGCGATGGTATCGTTGCTAAGGTATCCGTGGCACGAGTCGCATCCCGGACACGCGATCGCGCGGCAGCAGATGCGCTGTGGCGGGACGATGGTGTCGTTCGCGTTTCACGGTGGGTCGGCGGCCACGCGCCGCTTCGTCGACGCGCTCGAGTGGATACCTCTGGCGAGCAGCCTGGGGAGTGTGTTCACCACGCTCGAGGTGCCGGATGAGCTGGACTTCGCACCCGAGGAGATCGGTGAGCGTGCGGCGGCGTTCGCGATGCCGCCGGGGTTCATTCGGCTGTCGGTGGGTGCCGAATCCGCGGATGACGTGCTGGCTGACCTCGCGCGCGGTCTCGCGGCGGTGCGCGCATGAGGCGCTGTGCGATGGCGGCGATGATCGAGTTCGACGAGCTGCTGCGGTATGAGCGCGACGAGCTTCAGCGCTGGGAGGCATTCTTCGCGAGAACGCCGGTGTCGCTTCGAGTGCCCTTCGCGCTGGATGCCGATGGTGGTGGTCGGATGGCAACGGTGGGCCACGTGATCCACCATATCGTCGGCGTGGAGTGGCGTTATGCCGACGCGGCGTCCACAGCGGGAATCCTCGCGATGACCTGATGGTGCGCGTTCACGCCGATGATGCCGCGCTCGGTGCCGTGGGTCTGCCTGTCGCTATGGTAGACGACGAGCACGGCGTTGTCGTTAGTCGGGACGTGGGGCGCCGTGACCGTGACGGTCGCAGTCCCTTCGGGGCTCGCCGTGAACGAGTTGGACGTCCCGCTTCCGTCGAGGGGAGTGAAACTTACCGGCTTCTCGTCGAAGTGGTTCTCAAACAGACTGTACACGCCTCCCGGCCGAAGGCCGCGCAGAGAAACGACGATCGTAGCCTTGCCGTCGCCGGGCGTGATGCGAACCGTGCCCCTGGCCGCCAGCCAGCTGCCCAGCGTGAATCCTTCGAGCAGAACTCCCTGCGCATTGTAGATCGGACTTCCCTCGGCGTCGGTCAACAGCGCCGGGCGAAAGCCGGCGACGTGCTCGATGTTCTGCGGGCCGATCGCTGCGGGCTGGCCTGAATCGGCGACGAAGGCGTGAGGGTCCACGGCCGGGTCTATTCCCATCTCCCCGGAAAAGAAGCTGGCATGAGTGACGAACTCAAGGTCGGTGGACGGCGTCGCGGTGATGCACGTGGCCGTCGCGCCGATCAAACCCGTCGCCGCAAAAGCAAAGATCGTCAGCGATCGGGATCCGGTCATCAGAGGCGAACCAACAAAAGCCTGTTACTGCTTTGCCAGCGCAGGTTGCTTCATATCAACATCAACTCTCGAACTTTGGCTTTGCCAACTGCTTGTATGCAGCAGCGGCAAACACGCCAAACATGATATGGCTGAAAATGGAAATCCAGTTGCGCGCCATGGCAAACCACGGGAATATCGCGGTGAATCCGTAAAAATTGACGAGGTAAAGGAGGAGACCGAACCCGGCACCGATTAATACAGCTACACCCATCTCAAAGCGCGCGACAATCCAAGCCAAGATTAGCGAGTAGACAATAGACAACGGAAAATGAACCGCCATCGCACCCATAAGAACACCGATGTCGAAAGTGGCTGGCGGCGGCAAGACGCCTTTACCCATAGCGATTGCGGCGATCATGCGAGGCGGTCCCCAAGGGCTACCGCCTCCAAAGACCGGCACCAGGATCATTTCCAACATCATAAATGCCGCGCCGCTAATAAGACCTGCCCATACGGCGGCTTTCCACTGCAGCGATCGTTCTACGACATTGCCGTTGTTCATGATTATCTCAGTATTGAAGTTGTCGAAAAACTGGTGCAACTTCCAATGCATAGCAAGTTTTAAGCGCACGTCCGAAAGCCGAGTGCAATGGGCTAGCGGTATCTGCTCGGGCGCGCGCTCAACTGCTGGAGCCGGCAGCCCGGTCGCTCTGGCTCTTGCCGGCGCTCTGCAACTCCGCATCCTGGCCGCTTCCACCGTGCCCGCTCTGCCCATGGTGTGGGGAGCCGGCGTTGCCAGGCTCGTCACTCAGGTCGCCTTCCACCGGGGGCAGGTTCCGGGAACCGGGCACCGCATCGGTCGACCGGACCTCGTCGAGCGCACCCGGCTTCGTCACTTCGGGCGTGCGTTCATTTGTGCTCATCTTTCATCCTTGTCACGGTGTCGGGTGTCGGGTGTCGGGAGCCGCGAGTCGGACCCCACCGGGATCCTGGGCTTCGAGCGTGCCGGTGGCCGGATAGGCGCCGACGCCTGAAGAATTAGTAAAAGGCTCGCGCTCAAGTGAAAGCGAGCCTTTTTCCTTCTATGCTTCCTGGGGCTCCAAGTCGAGTTCCTCGCCCGTCTGCATGCGACGTCCCAGCCGGGAAAGACCGTCCAGGACGGCGCTGATATGGCCGGCATTGGTGCGCGGGTTCATGATGGTCGCGCGCAAGGTGCGCCGTTGCCCGAGCACGGTTGTTGTGATCCAGCCAGCACCTGAGGCGTTGTACTGCGTTCGGATCTCGAGGTTGAGCGCATCCAGCTGTGCATCATTCAGCGCACCAGACCCCACGTAACGAAAGCAGAGGATGTTGGACTCCGGCTCGTGCATGGATTCGAAGTCGTCGCGCTGCTCGATCGAGTCGTACAGGACGCGCGTCGTGTCGCAGAGATGCTCGTACAGCGCGCCGATCCCACCCGCACCATACCGCTGAAGGGCGACCCAGAACTTCAGCGCGTCGGCGCGGCGCGAGCAGAGAAAGCTGCGCACGCCCTGGTCCCAGGTTCGTTCCTCCTCACCCTCGTGAAAAATGTACGGCGCCCGCTGCGTGAAGGCGGCCTCGAGGTCGCGCTCGTCGCGCATCAGCAGCATTCCCGCCGAGAGCGGAAGGAGCATCATCTTGTGCGGATCCCAGGCGATAGAGCGGGCGCGTTGGATCCCGCGCAGGCGATGCAGATGCGCGGGAGAGAGGAGCGCCGAGGCGCCGTGCGCGCCATCGACATGCAGCCAAACGCCATGTTGCTCGCAGAGATTGCCGATCGCCTCCAGATCGTCGAACGACCCGGTTGCCGTCGAACCCGCGGTCGCCACCACCGCCATCACGCGTGTCCCCGCACGATGCAGCTCTTCCAGGCGCTGAGCCAGAACAATCACGTCCATCCGGAATTCACGCGACGGAACCGTTACCGTGGTGCGCGTGCCCAGCCCCAGCTGCCCCGCCGCGCGCATCACCGCGTAGTGTGCATGTTCGCCGCAGACGATTACCGGGGGCTCATTTCCGACGCCCCGCTCCCAGGCATGTGGCAGCGCGGCCGCACGGGCTGCGAGCAGCGCGGTGAACGTCGCCTCAGTGCCCCCCGACGTCAGCGTACCACCCGCCCCAGCCGGATACCCGGCCAGATCGCACATCCACCGGACTACTTGCGCCTCGATGATCGTGGCGACAGGCGACATCTCGAACACCGTCATCGAGTTATTGAGCGCGCCGATTACCGACTCCATCCAGATCGCCGCGGGCAGCGGCGCCGACACCTGGTGACCGAGGTAGTGCGGGTGGTGTAGCCACGTCGAATCGGGAAGGATAGCATGTGCGACTCGCTCAACTACTTCGGCCAGCGGAAGTCCGTTCTGGGGGAGCAGCTCGCGAAAGCACTCAACGAGTTCATCCGGTGTGCGTGACGTACCGACGAATTCAGCCGCATTCCGACTGCGCGCCAGATAGTCGCTCACGAGCTTGGCGAATGCCGCGCCCGCCTCGGGCGTCATGTCACTCTCGAGGTCCGAGAGGAGAGAATGGATCACGGCGGGTAAGGAGCTTGAGCACGCTGCGCGGGCGGTCGCAGCATTGCGGGCATGTCTTCGCTCACTATTGGTCGAGCACGTCTCGCACCTCGCGCGCGAGAAGATCCGTCGTGAATGGCTTGTGCAGCATCCGCGCACCCACGGGCAATCCGCGCCTGCGAATGACGTCTTCCGCATAACCGGACATGTACAGCACGCGCATTGCCGGACGTGTGAACGACAGGCGTTCGGCGACGTCCCGCCCGCTCATGCGCGGCATGACCATATCCGTAACCAGCAAGTGTATCGCTTGCTGATGGCTCTCGGAGAGCCGCAATGCCTCGTCACCATTCGCCGCTTCGAGCAGCACGTAACCCTTCTCTTTTAGAGCGCGCCGCGCCAGTCGGCGCACAGCTTCGTCGTCCTCAACCAGCAATATGGTTTCTGTGCCACCGGGCGGTGAGGCTTCGGCCTCGCAAACCTGGTCGATGGTCTCGATTGCCTTCACCATCGGAAGAGCAATCCTGAACGTAGCTCCCGCGCCCGGTGAACTCGATACGTCGATGGAGCCACCGCTCTGCTTGACGATCCCGTACACTGTGGCGAGACCCAAGCCCGTGCCCATGCCGACCTCCTTGGTCGTGAAAAAAGGCTCGAACAGATGCGCTTTCGTTTCGGCATCCATGCCAAT
>JACDCY010000034.1 GCA_013817305.1 Gemmatimonadaceae bacterium
ATCCTGCCGAAGTAGTCGCGCAGCCCCTCGTGCGTCGGAGTGCCTGGATCGGGGTCGGTCGCTCGGAGAAAATCGATCCACATCTGCGCGCGCTGCTGCGGAGGCGCGTTCCGGAGCGCCGCCAGCCGCGAGGGCGCGACATAGAAGCGCAGATACGCCAGCATGTCTTCGAACGGCGCGACCGGCAGATCGTCTCCGAAGCTCACGAAGACAGGCGTCGCGCTGCTGTCGCGCGTGTCGAGCCGTGTGAAGGAAACCCTGCCGACTCCGATACCGAGCCGAGCGACAGGGATCGAGACGAGGCCGCTGAGCAACCCTCCCACTCGCGGCAGGCTGGACGTGTCGGCCCAGAGTATCGTACCCGATTCGTTTCGAACGCTGATCCTGATCGGCACCGCAGCAGCGTTGCCGTACGCCTCCAGATAGACGTTGATCGTCGAGTCCCGGCCGAACACGGCGGTCGACCGCGGGCTCGGCAACGCCCGGGGCAGCGAGTCCAGGCGCTCCCGCGCGCGGATCTGATAAACCGCGAGCGGTGACGATACGGATTCCGAGCCCAGACGGGGCACAATCACTCCGAGCGTATCCGCGGAAGCGCGCGTGCTGCCCATGTCCCGAACGTTGAACCCGATCGTGTACCCACCCGGCGCAACTCGCACGTAGCGCTGGAATATCACGCTCTCATCCGTCCGGGTCGTCTCGCGGAAGCTGCCCACCCGCACCACTTCCGAAGCGTCGACGCGCTGCACCTCCGCCCCAGCGCGGTTGAGTCGGAGCTGCACCGAATACTGCGCCCGGTAAACATCGGCCTCGCGCGCGAACGTCAGCGACCGCGTGGGGATGGAGACCGAGACGAGCATGACCGTCGTGTCGGGAGTCGGTGACGCGAAAAACGACGTCTTTCCCACGAACGAGATCGGCGAATGTGAGGATGCCAGGCCCATCGCCCGGTAAAATCGCGTCGCGTCCGTCAAGGCGCCGTCAGTCGGCAGCACCTCGAGCGTGCGCGAAGGGGATCGGCTCTGGGTCGAGCCGCCGCATGCCAGCAGGAATGCGGCGAAGCCCGCGGCCAGCAGGGGTCGGGAAAGTCCGGAAATGATCGTCATCGCTCTCAATCCTTGGAAAAGCTCATTGGGGCGCGGTGGTCCGGCCCGGAAATCGGAGACGCGATTTGCTTGCCACGTTTTGCAGGCCGGATTAGCTTCGCGCCGTGCCCCGTGCCTCGTTGGTCGGAACGGCGTTAGCCGGTTACAGCCTCCAGCAGGAAGTGGGGGAAGGCGGGACGTCCGCGGTCTACCGCGCCCATCACGCTTCACACGGTCATGTTGCACTTAAGGTGCTCCGCGAAAAACTCCGGCAGGACAAGACGGCCATCGCGCGATTTCTCCGTGAGGCAAAGTACGGGGCCCGCGTCCAGCATCCGAACGTGGTGCGCACCATCGAGATCGGACAGGCGGACACCGGCGAGCATTTCATGGCCATCGAGTGGGCACCCGGGGAGATCCTGGACCGATATGCCCGCCGCGCTGCACCGCTCAGTCCCGACGAAGCCTCCAATATCATACGCCAGATCGGAGCGGCGGTTCAGGCAGCCCACGAAGCCGGCATCGTGCATAGAGACCTCAAGCCGGAGAACGTCATGTACGACGTCGCCGAGCGCAAGGTCAAGCTTCTCGATTTCGGGATCGCGACCGATACTGACATGTCGCAGGACGAGCGGCTCACCCGCGCCGGTTTTTTCGTGGGCACCCTCATGTACGTTGCGCCCGAAGCGCTCTCCGGGGAGCTCGTTGGCCCTGCGGCGGATCAGTATAGCCTTGCCACGATCGCGTACCTGTTTCTGACGGGCAACCTGCCGTACACCGCGCGCGGCCCGCGCGAGATGTTCACGCAGCTCCTCACGCAGGCGCCGAAGCCGCTCAATCAGGCGCGCGAGGGGTGCCAGTACCACCCGCTGGTTGAAGAAGTCGTAATGCGCGGACTCGCGCGCCAGCCGCACGGCCGCTATCCGAGCGTGACCGCGTTTGCCGACGCGCTGGCCGAATCGTTGCTGCTTCCGGCGCCAAAGGAAGGGCTGTTCGCGAAGGTGAAGGGGATATTCAAGTAAGCAGCTAGAAGGCCCCGGTCGCACGCTCCAGCGGCAGCCACACCGTGAATTTGGCTCCCTTCCCCGGCTCGCTCTCCACGGTGACGTCGCCGCCCATCGCTTCCGCCAGGCGCCGCGATATCGGGAGGCCGAGGCCGGTCCCGCGGCGCTCCGAGTGGGTCCTCGATCCAGCGTCGATCTGCTCGAACTCCTCGAAGATCCGCTGCTGGTCGGCGAGCGGGATTCCAGGTCCTGAGTCAACCACCGCCAGACACAGCCATCGGCTCACACCCGTCGAATGTCTCGGCTGCGCCGATCCCGGATCATCGACCACCGTTGCGCGGATCGCAATCACTCCTGATTCGGCGTACTTGCACGCATTGCCGATGAGGTTGATCAGGATTTGACGAAGATGGGTCGGATCCGCCTGCACGGTCGGCAGCGCGGCCCCGAGCGTCAGCGACAGCGAAAGCCCCTTCTCGTTCGCCAGGGACTCCATCTCGCTGGTGACATCCATCAGAAACGGACGTAGAACTATCATTTCCGGCTGCACGTCGAGGCGCCCCGCCGCCACCTTGGCGAGATCAAGTACCTGGTCGACGAGGACCCGCAGATGATTCGCTGACGCTTCGATCCGCTGGACCGGTACGCTTTGACGCGGAGTCAGCTCGCCGTAAACGCCTTCGCGCAGCAGGTCGATGAATCCGACGATCGCGTTGAGCGGGGTGCGCAGCTCGTGCGAAACATTCGCGAGAAATTCGCTCTTCATCCGGTTCGCGCGTATCAGCTCCGACGACAGCCGCTCGAGCTCGCGTGAGCGCTCTGCGCTGCTGGCCGCCTGGCGCCGGGTGCGCCGGATCACGATCGCCATGATGACTACGGCGACGGCGCCGGCCGCCGGCAATGCGATGTAAAGCAGCCAGTCGAGAGCGTGCGGAAACAGTGCCGTTTCGGAATTCATTGACGGACGGACGGGCCTCCGGTATGCTCACGCCCATGCCCACGGATGACCGACTCATCGCGCTGCTCGCCGAGAAATCGGTGCTGTTCGGAGAATTTACACTGGCCTCCGGACGCCGCTCCGACTTCTACGTAGACGCAAGACTATCGACCATGAGTCCCGAGGGCCTGAGACTGATCGGCGAAGAAGGACGCGGCGCGATCGAGCGCGCCGGCTGGAACGTGGATGCCGTCGGCGGGCTCACCATGGGCGCCGACCCGATCGCGTACGCCATCGCGTACTCGAGCGCGACGACACCCCGGCCGTTGCGGGCGTTTTCCGTTCGGAAGGCGGCGAAGGAGCACGGTACCGGCAAGCGCGTGGAGGGTCCCTTCAGGAAAGGGGACGTGGTGGCCGTTATCGAAGACGTGATCACCACCGGAGGGTCCGCGGTCTCGGCGATCGACGCGATCAGACAGGAAGGAGGAACCGTCGCGGGCGTGCTCGCGTTGCTCGACCGGGAAGAGGGGGGGGTCGCGAGGATCGAGGCCATGGGAGTCGCCGTGCTCGCATTGGCGCGGGGGTCCGCGGTACTCGCGGCCGCCCGCCGACGCTGAATCGCTCAACGAAGGCCCGAATCTGACCGGGCACGTCTTATGCGAATCCAGAAATGCGCGTGGCACACCACCGCGCCATTTCAGGAGCCATGAATGGGAATCTTTGACAAGAAGGACAAGCCCGATTTTTCCGACGTCGGAAGCGGATCGGACACCAGCCGCACCCCGGGCAACAGCCCACCGTTTTCAGGGACGGCCGATTTCTCCGACGTGCAATCCGGCAGCTCGTCCACGGCGGCGAGCGCGAGCAAGACCTACACGGTCGTAAGCGGAGACAGCCTGAGCAAGATCGCCAAGAGATTCTACGGCGACGCCGGCCAGTGGAAGAAGATTCACGCCGCGAACATCGACAAAGTACCTAACCCAGACCTGATCCATCCCGGACAGGAGCTCACCATACCCGACGCGTAACGAGGATATTCGCATGCATGCAATGACCAACTCCCGGACCGTCCTCGCCGCAGCTCTCGTTCTTTCGATCGGAGCCGCCGCGTGCGGTAAGAAAGACGCCGCGCCCGCGGACACAATGGCCGTGTCTGTTCCGCCCGCCGCTTCGCCCATGCGCGTCACCGACATACAGGTTGGCAAGCGCGTTGGCGCGGACAAGCGCGTAGTCGAGCCCGCGACGGCCTTCGGTAGACGTGACACCGTGTACGCGTCCGTGACAACGGAAGGCGCGGCAACCGACGCGCGGCTGACCGCGACGTGGATGTTCAAGGGCACCCAGGGCATTAGCGAAGCGGACGAGATGATCTCCTCGTCCGGCGGCACCAACGTCAGCGAATTTCACATCATGAAAGCCACTCCGTGGCCGGCGGGATCGTACACCGTCGACGTGAAGCTCAACGGAGTTTCCGCGGGTACCCGGGAGTTCCGGATTCAGTAAGTCCCGACTGGTCAGCTCGTCACCTGGTACCGCGGCCTGAAATTGTTCGGGTCGCGGATCCAGGGCGGCCGCACCGTCACCGGCGAGAAGGTCCGCAGCACGTCGCGATACGGCAGCACCAGCTCCTCGCGGAAGAACATCGTCATCTTCTCCGAGTCGAAAGACCTGCGGAATTGGACGGGCGACATTTTCATGACCGTCCGCACATGACGCCCGAAGCTCTGGGGCGATGAATACTCCAGGTGATTCGCGACGTTGGCCACTGAAAAGCCCGCGTTCTCGAACAACTTTGCCGCGCGGATCAGGCGGGCGAGCGAGAGGTACCGCTTGGGCGCCGGCAGATCCGCCCGGAAGAACCTGCTCAACAGCGTGCTCGGCAGAACTCCGAGCTGCGTGGCCATTTGCCGCACCACGACGATGCGAGGCGACGCCGAGAACAGCAACTCGAAGAAACGCCAGCAGTCGCGTGACGCACCGGCGAGGTCGAGGGCAAGCTGTGCAAGCACGTCGCGCTCCAGATCGCTCGATCGCTCGGCCATCAGAATGTCGCGGAGATCCGTCCACCCGCGCGGCGCGCGAGCATCGACGAGCGTGCGTATCCCGAGGTGGCCCAGGGAAAGCGTCGCGAGCGGCGTGTGCTCTTCGGTGGAAGTGAGCAGCGCGATCGCGGGCACCTGGGGGAATTCGCGCACGATGGTCGCGATACGTGATGTCGGAAGGATCCCGTAACGGGCGACCGAGAAGACGACAGCTCCGGCGCGGCGCTCCCGCACGTCCTTGAGCACGTCGTCGAGGGAGTCGCGATGAACGAGCTCGTACAGACCGCGACTCGCCGCGTCGACACGCGCGCGCTCCGCTGGGTTGAGCATCGTGGAGACCGCGAGACCGCTGGGCTGGCTGACGAGCTTCTGGACGAACTTCTGCATGACGCTCTCCGCTGAGGTTGCGCCAATTGTAGAAACGCTCTGTCAGGTGCCCGTCAGGGTGTCGCGCGCAGTCGTTGTTTTCTGCCGCCGGTGGTACCGCCGCGCCGTCACTTTTTTCGCCTTTCGGGTTATATTTCAGGCGAGGTCGTGCTGTTGACTGGACGGTCGCGATCTGGTCCCTGATTCAAACCAGATCGAGGAAAGTCCGGGCTCCGGTGGACAAGTCGCCAGGTAACTCCTGGGCGGATCGCAAGGTCCGACGGACAGTGCCACAGAAAACAACCGCCTTCGGAAACCGGAGGTAAGGGTGAAAAGGTGGGGTAAGAGCCCACCGCATTCGTGGTGACACGGATGGCTAGGTAAACCCCGACTGGAGCAAGGCCAAATAGGCGGCGAGGGTGTCCACCCCGACAAAGCCGCGGGTAGGCCGCTAGAGGGTGCGGGTGACCGTACTCCGAGAGGAATGATCGTCGAAGCAGTTCGCTGCTGGACAGAACCCGGCTTATAGGTCAACAGTTCGGCCTCACCTCTGATTCGGTGCACTTGGACGATACGAAGAAGAGCTCCATTTCGGCGCTACGCGAGCAAACGACGCTCGCTAAGACGCGCCTGCATGGAGCTCTTCTTCGTATCATCCACCCTTGCATCGCTGTAAAGAGGCGCACCCGACTCCAGCCGGTTTTTGGTCTCGGGTTGCTCGCATCGGTGGGATGCGCCGGCGCCGCGCCCGGACCGGAAACGCGGGTCGAGCCCGACGAAGGGCCGGCTCCAATAGCCCGAGAGGCGCCACGCCCGGTTACGTCGGCTGTGCGCGCGAGCTTCGAGCATGCGCCGGGAACGAGCTCCTACGTCGTCACATCCGAGGCGACTATAGCGGAGATCGATTCGGCAGTGAGCGTGCCGCGGACGTTTCGTCAAGTCGCACGAGTCGAGCTCGCGGTCGTTCCCGCGGCAGGCTACACGGTCGTCACGACGAGAGGCTCGGTGGAAGACGCAAACGCCAAGACCATGATTCATACGGCCGTCGACACGCTTCACGCAAAAAGCATGGATGCCGCTGCGGAGCCAGGGATGCCGATCTGCGGCCGCGACACCGTTCCACCTGTGCACCTGGGTACCCTGCTCCCTCCGGTGCCGCGAGAGCTCCGTGAAGGGCTGCGCTGGCAACGCCGTCAGATATACGCTTCATGTCAGGGACCCATCCCGATTCGCGTGGAGCGCGTCGACAGCTACACGGTCGCCGGGCGAGCACCGCAGGTTGTTGGGTCCGGCGTGACGCTCTCGCGGAGCAGCAGTCTCGCGTACACCGGGTCTGGAGTCGAGGGCCAGCACAACATGCGCATTTCCGGCTCAGGCTCCGCACAGGCAACGTTGATTCTGGACGCTTCGGCGGGCCGCTTGATCAGCGCGATGGAGGAGTCCATGTCGGAGATCGACATCACCGCTTCCGGACGCACTCGCCAATTCTCCCAGCGCGTGACCAGAACGGTGAACCGTCAATAGGGCTGTTTTCTCAAGGCGGACAGCTCAAAACTCAGCGCTCACAGCCTGCATCCCCGTGAGCCTCTCCAGTGGCTAGTCGACCAACCTCAGGGGCATAACCAGGCACAGATACTTGGACGGGTCATCCCACCCTTCGGGCTCGATCGTCGCCGCGCGCTCGGGCGCGCGGAAAGTCAGCTTCACCTCGTCCGACGGCATGTACCGGAGGATCTCCAGCATGTAGCTGGCGTTGAACCCGATGTCGAGCGGGTCGCCTGTGTAGCGAACCGGCAGCTCGTCCTGCGCCTCGCCGAGGTCGGGCGTTTGCACGCTGAACTTCACCATGCCGGCATTGAACGCCATCTTGATCCGGTGCGTCTGATCCGACGCCACCACGGACATCCGCTTGAGGGCGCTTACTAGCGACTGCTTGTCGCAGATGGCGAACTTGTCGTTGTCCTTGGGGATAACCTGGTCGTAGCTGGGGTACGGACCTTCGATCAGCCTGGTGTAAACCGCGGTGAAAGGAGAGCGGAAGCCGATATGGTTCTCGCCGCGCCCGATCTCCAGCTCTTCCTCCGCCGGAAAAAGGCGCCTGATCTGATCCAGCGCCTTGGGCGGAACGATCAGGTCCGTCGCGCCTGCGTCGGCCGTCGCGCTGCTCGGAACTTCCATCCGCGCCAACCGGTGGCCGTTGGTCGCAACCATGCGCATGTAGCCCGGACGAAGCTCCCAGAGGACGCCGTTCAGAATCGGCCGGCTCTCCTCGGTCGATACCGCGAAGATCGTGTGGCTGATCAGCTTGTGGAGATCTCCCGACTTCACACGCCAGCTATCAGAGAATTTTACAGTTGGAAAAGTGGGAAACTCGTCGCGTGGAAGGCCGAGCAGCTTGAACTTGGACCGGCCGCACTCGAGCGTCGCGCGCTGCTCGCCGGATGTCGTGATTCTGACAGGCGACGGCGGGAGCTCCCTCGCAATCTCTGCCAGCTTCTTGGCTGGAATCGTCGTGGCGCCGGAAGCTTCGACGTCGGCCGGCACCTCGGTGCTCACCGCGATGTCGAGATCGGTACCGGATAAGCGAATCCCGCGATCGGTCGTCTCGATCAGGATGTTCGCCAGCACCGGAAGCGTCGTCTTGCTGGGGACGCTAGCGGCAACGGCGTTCAGAGCCTCCTGCAGTTTTTCTCGGGTGATGGTGAAACGCATGGAACCTCGAAAAGCGGCTGTTAGCTGTTGGCTCTTGGCTGTTGGCTGTTGGCTACAACCAAACCCTCACCGTTCCTGCCGTTCCGCTGTGACCAAGAGCCAACAGCTAACAGCAGTTATTAGTACTCTTCTTTATAAATAGAACAGTAGCAGTAGTAGGGAAAACTTCAGTGTTGAGAGACTCTATAAAGTATGACTGCACGAAGAGTTGAAGCAATGAATATGATGTGATGGTTCTGTTGAGACTCAGACCGTCAACGTTGATAATTGTCCGCGAATGCGATCCGCGCGGGTTCTTACTGTATCATCTGTGCGGATTCGCTCCGCCGCTTTCTCCAAACTGTGGATAACGGTGGAGTGGTCCCGCCCACCGAAAGCCTGTCCGATTTCCACGAGCTGAGTCCCGAGTAGATCTCGCGCCAGCAGCATCGCGATCTGCCGCGGAACGGTGAGCGTCTTGGTCCGGCCGGCGGACCGCAATCCTTCCGGAGTCACACCCCACTCCCGGGCCACCATACCCTGGATCGTCGCGATGGTGAGGTCCGACACCGATCCGTTCTGGCCGGAAGCCATTCGCTGCAGCTTGTCGCGCAGGGCCTCGCGCGCGAGCTCGATCGTAACGTCCCGGTGCTTGAGCGACGAATACGCCAGCAGCTTGATTATCGACCCCTCGAGCTCCCGCACGCTGGACCTGATGTTCTCCGCGATGAACCGGATCACGTCGTCGGGGATCGTCATCTCGAGATGATCGAGCCTGGCCTTTTGTTGCAGGATGGCGATCCGGTGCTCGAGGTCCGGAAGATCGATGTCAGCGACCATTCCCCACTGAAACCGGCTGACCAGTCTCGCTTCCAAGCTGGGAATCTCCGGCGGCGGGCGATCGCTGGTCAGAATGATCTGCCGGCCCGCCTCGTACAGAGCGTTGAACGTGTTGAAGAACTCTTCCTGGGTAGACTCCTTCCCCTTTAGGAAGTGGACGTCGTCGACCAGCAGCAGATCGGTTTCCCTGTACCGGCGCCTGAAATCCTGGGTGGTGCGGTTCTGAACCGACGAGATGAAATCGTTGGTGAACTGCTCCGTCCCTACGAACGTGATTCTGACCCCGGCCTGGCGACTCAGAATCTCGTGCGCGATCGCCTGCATGAGGTGGGTCTTTCCGAGTCCAGTCGCGCCGTAGATGAAAAGCGGGTTGTACACTTTGCCTGGCGCCTGCGAAACGGCGTGCGCCGCGGCCGCTGCGAGCTCGTTGGACTTTCCGATCACGAAGTGCCGGAACGTGTACCGGTCGCTGAGCGGGGCGGAGCTCGGCGTGGTTGCGTTCGCCAGCTCCGCGCTCCCCTTCTGTGGGGCGACGAAGAGGTCCATCTGTGCGCGCGAAAGCCGCTCAGGCATGACTTCGAACTGGACGCGGATCGGATGGCCGAGGGCCACCGGGCCGTATTCGGCGAGGATGGTGGCGTGCTTCATCTCGTTCCATTCCGCCGCGAGCTGGTCGGGTGTGCCCATCACCAGCTTGTCGCCCTCTACCCGAAGCGGCTGCGCCGAGTCGAGCCACACTCTGACTGTCTGCTCAGGGAGGTCGTTTTTCGCCTGATTGAGCAGACGGTTCCAGATTTCGGCGGCGGTTAATTCCATTTCTTTCTTGGGGGTACTACGGCAGGGAGAGCGAACCTATCCGACCCTTGTGGAAAAGTCAAACGACAGAAAAGCGCCGCAACGTCGTTTTCTTGCCGCAACCTCAGGCCCCGTTTAGTTTTACGGTTCGCAGCAGGTTTATCGTTTGGAGAGATCATGGGAAAGCCGACATACCGTCCCAGAAATAAACGGCGCATCCGCAAGCACGGATTCCGTACGCGGATGGCGACGAAATGGGGACGCGCAATTTTGAGCAGACGCCGGAAGAAGGGGCGGAAGATTTTAACGGTCAGACTGCCTTCGAAGTACGCTGGAGCGTAAAGGGTCCGGATATCCGCGACGCAAGCGGATTACGACCGGAGCCGAGTTTCAGCGCGTGAGACAGACGGGGAAGCGTTGGCGGACTGAGCATCTCGATGTCCGCGCCTGCGCTTCCCCGTTGAGCTTCGCCCGATCTGGCCTGGTAGTGCCGAAACATGGGAAGACGGCTGCGGAGAGAAACAAGTTGAAGCGCAGATTGCGCGAGCTGGTTCGGATCTCGATTCTCTCGCCTTCAGAGATTCGCGGCATCGATCTCGTGATCCGCGTGCTTCCCGCCGCGTACTCGGCGTCGTTCGAGGAGCTCGAGCAGGAAGTCACGGGGATTGCCCGGCGACTGTCGGCGAGCGCTTGATGGGAAAGCTGTTGATACTCCTGGTTCAAGGGTACCAGGTCGGAATCTCGCCCCTGCTCCCGGCCTCTTGTCGCTATTATCCCACCTGTTCCGCGTACGCGGTTGAGGCGATCGAGCGGCACGGTCCGGCGCGGGGCGGGTGGCTTGCCATTCGCAGAATCGCCAGGTGCCACCCCTTCCGCGCCGGCGGATTCGACCCCGTGCCGTAATTACGCTACAACTGTAACGAGTCCATTGAATGGAAAAGCGCATGATATTGGCGTTGGTACTCACGGCCGCGGTCGTGGGGCTCACGCCTGTTCTTTTTCCGCCGTCCCCGAGCTCGGTCAGGCGCGCTGACAGCACCGCCGTAGCCCCGGCGCGTAGCGACGCGCGCGCCAATCAGCCAGCCCCACCCGCCGTGCGTCCGGCCGCTCAGGCAGCCAGTGTCGCCAGTGCCGCTACTTCTGCCGGCGACTCCCTGCCGCTGGTGGCGGCAGTTCGCGCGGACTCGACGGTTGTCACGACGGGACTTGCCACTTATCGCTTCGTGAACGTCGGCGCGGCGCCGGCGTCGCTGGTTCTGCATCGGTACAACAACCTTGCTACCCGCGGCCGCCCGGTGGATCTGGGCGCGACCGACGGCACACTGATTCGTTACCGGCTCGTGGTTCCCGGCGACACGATAGACCTCTCCACCACCGCGTTTGGCCGCACCTCTACCGGAATGCCGGGGCCCGGAAGCCCGCTGACGTACGAAGCGACCGCAGACGGGCACAGGGTGGCGATCAGCTACTCGTTTACGGAGGACAGCTACCTCGTCGGCGTTGCCGGACGGGTGGACTCTCCGCCGGGCGGTACCCCTGGCGCTCGGTTCCTGCTGGTCGATCTTCCCAGAAGCTTCCCGGTGACGGAGGCCGATTCGGTCGGGGACAGGCGGTCGCTCGCCTACGCGTTCAAGTCGGAGAGAGAGTCATCCAAGAGCGTCGGCTTCGCCAAGCTGGATCCGGGCGAGCGCCGCCTGGAGGCAACTCCGCTTACCTGGGTTGCCGCCAAGAGCAAGTACTTCGTCGTCGGCGTCCTGGCGCCCGATGGCGGCGAGCCATTCAGCGAGGTGACGTTCACCGGCGGGCCCCGCACTTCGCGTGAAGCGACCAATGCAATAGCCACGGTAGTAGAGCGCGTCACCGAGGAAGGGTTCGCTTTCGAGGTGTACGCCGGTCCGCAGGAGTGGGAGCGGATGCTCGCGGTCGGTCGCGAATTCGACAGCGTGAATCCGTACGGCTGGAAGTTCATGCAGGGTTTCGTGCAGCCGTTCGCGACGATCGTCATGCGCGTGCTGCTGTGGATGCACAATGTGCTGCAACTGAGCTACGGTTGGGTTCTGGTGATCTTCGGCGTAGTCGTAAGGCTGCTGCTCTGGCCGCTCAACCAGAAGGCGATGAAGTCGAGCCTGCGCATGCAGCACATCCAGCCGAAGATGCAGGAAGTTCAGAAGAAGTACGCGGGCAACCGCGAGAAGCAGCAGGCGGAGATGATGAAGATCTACAAGGAGGAGGGCGTCAGCCCCTTCACCGCGCTCACCGGCTGCCTGCCGATGCTCCTGCCGATGCCCGTCCTGATCGCGCTCTTCTTCGTGTTTCAGAACACGATCGAGTTTCGGGGCGTGCCCTTCCTGTGGCTGACGGACATCTCCATCAAGGATCCCTACTACATCCTGCCGCTCGTGATGGGCGCGTCGATGTACGTGTTGTCGTGGATCGGCTTGCGCAACGCTCCGCCGAATCCGCAGGCCAAAATGATGAGCTACATCTTCCCGTTCATGATGACGTTCTTCCTGCTGAATCTCGCAGGTGGCCTGAATCTGTACTATGCCGTGCAGAACATTGCGGCATTACCGCAACAGTGGCTGATTGCACGGGAAAGGCAGAAGACGGCGGTGCAAGTCATCCCAAAGAAATGATCCGGATGGCTGCCGCCAACAGCCCGTAGCCAACAGCTAAAGAGCGTCAGTGCGAATCACCTACATCGGACACGCGACCCTTCTCATCGAGATCGAAGGTCGCCGTATCCTCACGGACCCGAACTTCGACCCGGCCCTCGGCCGGTTCCTCGCGCGGGTCAGCGATCCCGGGATCGCGCTCGATGCGCTGCCCAAGCTCGACGCGATCCTCGTCACGCACGCGCACGCGGACCACCTGTCCTTCACGTCGCTCGATCACCTGCCCCGCGATATCCCGCTGTACGCCCCGCCGTCGGTCGCGAAATGGCTGGTCCGGCTCGGGTACTCTCATGCCATTCCGGTTGCGCCGGGAGAGACCGCGCAGCTTTATGGCCTGTCCATCTACGCGGCGCTTGCCACGCACGAGGGAAGCCGGTACGGCGTGGACAAGTGGCGGAAGGACGCGAACATGTACCTGCTCGATACCGGATCGATCTCCTGCTTCTTCGCCGGCGATACTTCCCTGACCGATGATACGGCGGCCCTGGTTCGCACGCACTGCCACGATCGTGACCGCAGACTCGACGTCGCCCTCCTTCCCATTGGCCACGCGCCGTGGTGGAAGCCCGGATTTCGCAAAGGCCATCTGACCGGGGCCGACGCGCTCGATCTCTTCGGACGGTTGAACGCGCGCTATCTGATTCCGTACCACTGGGGAACTTTCAACCACGTAACGTCGACGGCATTCGACGCCATCGACAGGTTTCGCGGCATGTTGCCCGAGCATCCGCGGCAGGGCGACGTGAGGATCCTCGAGCCGGGCGAGACGTTTGAGCTGGACTAAGACGGCCGTAGATGCAGATACGATAGTCGCAGTAGCCACGGCCCCCGGACGCGGCTCCATCGCAGTGATCCGGATGAGCGGCTCGAACGCTCATGACATCGCGGCCCGCCACGTCGCTCCCTGGCCCGTCGACGCACGGGTGGCGACGCTGTGCGACATCAGGGACAGTGAAGGTGGCGCGCTCGATTCCGCGATCGTGACGCTGTTCGAGGCGCCGAACTCGTACACCGGCGACACCGTCGTCGAGATTGCGACTCACGGCGGCGATCTGACGCCCGCCCTGGTCATCGAGCAGCTGGTCGCCTCGGGGGCGCGGCCGGCGGCGCCGGGCGAGTTCACCCGCCGCGCGGTGCTCAACGGCAAGATGGATCTTCTTCAGGCCGAGGCCGTCGCGGACCTGATCGATGCGTCGTCGCGTCCCATGCGCGAGGCCGCGGTGCGACAGTTGGATGGCGGGCTGTCGCGCAGAGTCCTCGGACTTCGATCGGCGATGCTGGAAATCGAGTCGCTGATCGCCTACGACATCGATTTTCCGGAGGAGGACGAGGGACCCGTCCCGCGAGACCGCATTCTCGAGGCCGTCGACGCGGCGCGAACCTCGCTCGAGCAACTGCTGGCAACCGTGCCCCGAGGAGAGCTGATACGGAGTGGAGCGGCCGTCGTGATCGCCGGCGAGCCCAACGTCGGTAAGTCCTCGCTGTTCAACGCATTGGTCGGCCGCTCGCGCGCGATCGTCACCGACGTGCCCGGGACGACCCGCGATGCCATCGAAGCGGTGATTGATGGAGACCGCTGGCCTTTGCGACTCATCGACACCGCTGGCATGCGGGATACCACTGACACCGTAGAGCGAATGGGGGTCGAACTAAGTCAGGACCACATACGGGCTGCGCATGTCGTGTTGGCCTGCGGAGATAGCGCGACCGCCATGGAGAACGTCCTCACGCAGATTGCCGCGCTCGGAACCGCTGCGGCCGTGATCCCCGTCTGGACAAAGTGCGATCTAACTTCGCCGACGCAGCTGGCGCGCGAGGAGGAGAACGCCGTTCCCGTCAGCGCGTCCACCGGCGCGGGACTGCGTGAATTGACGGCGAGGATCGACGACGAGCTGTCGAATCGGTACGATAGCGGTGGCACCGACGCGCCAGTGGTGACGAGGGCGAGGCATCGGGCCATCCTGGAGGCGGCCCAAGTGGAATTGAGCGCTTTCAGGCGAGGATGGATCTCGAACGAACTACCCGCGACCGTTGCAGCGGTGCACCTACGCTCGGCGGTTCACTCGCTCGAAGAGCTGATCGGATCGGTGGACGTTGAGGACGTCCTGGATCGCGTCTTCAGTTCGTTCTGCGTGGGGAAGTAGGATTCGCGGCCAGGAGATCGGAGAGACGAACCGGATCCAATCCTTTCGCGCGCAAACGCGCGATAATCTCCGGCAAGGCATTCACCGTCCGTTCTCTTCCGGCACCGACGTGAAGCACGACGATGTCCCCGGGGCTGGACATGCGGGAAATCGCCCATCCGATGTATGAGGATGGCGGCTTCAGAGGGTCGTTCGCGTACACGGAGCCGATAACGATTCGGTATCCGTTGCGGCGTGCCCATGACGCCGCGGAGGGCCGAACCCATCCGGAAGCGGGCCTGAGCACGGTGCGCAGGTCGCCACCGGCGGCTGCGCCCGCTGTGGCGTTGACGCTCGTTGCGAATTCTCGTGGTGACAGCGTCCACGCCGACGTTCTATCCCACATGTGATTGGCAATCTGATGGCCGTCGCTGAGTATCGAGCGGACCAGCTCGGGATGCTCGGTGGCGGCTGATCCGGTGATGAACCATGTAGCGAGTACCCGCTCACGCCTGAGGATCTCGAGCACTCGCGGCGTAACCGCGGGGTCGGGTCCGTCGTCGAAAGTCAGCGCGACGAGAGGGCGGTCCGTGTGTACCCTGAACAGGAGCTCGGGGAATCCGCGCTCGGCCGCGGCGATCAACCAGCGTGGCTGGTAGAAGGAGAGCGCGATAATTCCGAGCGCGCCAATCCCTGCGCACATTCCTGCCTTGATGAATGCACCTGTCAAGCGACGATGCGCGTTCCGCAGCAGCGAAGACGGCGGCCGTCTAGCGATCGGCGGGCGAATCCACTACGCGCGCGGGAATGGTAACTAGCGGGCTTAGGGGACCAAGGCGCGGCACGCGGCGCCAGCGGTGACTGGTTATTAGGGTGGACCAGTCGAGCACGCGCTATCGCTTGGCGAGGTAAACGAGATAGCCTACCAACGCACCTGCTCCTGCACCGACGAGCGCTCCGCCACTGACGACGATCGCCGGAGGCACCATGCTCTCCCCGGCAAGTTGAGACACCGCGAATACCGCGCCCACAACTGCGCCGACGCCTGCTCCGACTAAAACATGTTGCTTGCCAGATGGAGAGTTGCCGGACCCGATAAGCTTGGATGTCGAGCTATACCGCTGGCTTGGGCGAGGCGACTGGGAGATCAAAGCCGGCATATCCTGAGGCAGAGGAGAGAAGACAACACCGGTGCCCGCTTGAGCATGGGCCTGCTTCGGAGCCACGCTCAAGAACCATATTGCGCAGACCAACAAAATGGCGGGAGTGATGTGTCGCCCACGCTCAGTACCTAAAGCGAGCGATATCATCATTCACACACGACGGCGGGCGGCTCAGGAGCAGCGACGCCCTGCTCGGCGGCGAGAGCCATTAGGCATACAGCGAGAAAACTGCCAGAGTAACAAGAAGAGCCGATATCTCGGCACAGCGCGGGGACGGGCATCCGGTTCCGTCTTTTTGAGTTCTTCACAGCGTACGCCCGGAATGCAAGAAGGGCAAGAACAAAGAGAGTTGCGGCTACGCTGTCGCGACCGCCTCTTTGTTGATCGCCAGTATCTCCTGCGCGCTCGCGCGCACCGCCCAATCCAGTCCGTGCGCGGCGATGGCCGGCTCGACCATCTTCGCTCCGATATAGTAGCCGCAGCGCTCCGGCAGGACGCTTCGCTGGGTCGTGCGCGCTTCGTCGCTCATCCCGCCCGATAGAAAGCGAAGGCGCAGCCCCAGCGCAGAGCGGTCGAGCTCCGCCGTAAGGGCGGGCGTTATGACCGGCTCCAGCTCGCGAATGCGCGCATACTCGCGCCTGCCGTATCCGTAGTACTCCCAGATTGCGTGGCCAGGGCTCACGGCGCGCGCGGCCTGGACGGCGAGCCCCTCGTTGACGACCAGCTCCCTGAGCGGAACGCTGCGCCCCGTCTCCCAGTACGAGTAGTTCCCATCGGCCTCCGCGATTGCCTGTTTCATGTCGCTGCGGCTATCGGGCGAGGTGTACCGAACGGCGTGGGCGAGCTCGTGGGCTAGCCAGAGCGGTATCAGCTCGGGGTCGAGCCCGAGTCCCTGCGTGTCGGGGTTGGCGATGCTCGTGAAGTGCTCGAGGCACACGAATGCGACGCCCTTTCCGTTTACGACCAGCTCGCCGGCGTTCGCGGCGCCTACGCCGACCATCAGCACGATGTCGATGTCGCTGTCGATCTTCAGGATGGCCCGACACTTCTCTTCCGCGTCCCGCGCGAGTGCGACTACGTCACGCCGCTCGAGCATCGTGCGCAGATCCATCCGATTGGCGTTGACTGTCGCGCGAACTACTTCCTGAAAGTGCGGCCCTCTCGGGTCGAGCACGTAGTTGTGCCAGTACGCCTCGAGCAGAGGACGATGGTTTTCGAAATAGCGGAGGTAGGCGGCGACGCGATCAGAGCTGTTGTGAACTGCGAAGAAATCGGGCAACAGATTGATCAGCATCCTGTCCCAGGCGCGAGGTGGCGTGCGTCAACACAGGCACTGTAAAAAGACGCGGGAAGATACGCCGCGCAGATTTTTCGAACAAGGGGAAGATTTCGATTCGTGACAATATTTTCGCGTGGCACAAAATTTCCCTCTCTCTTCGCGTAATCGAGGAGGTGAGGTCTTGACAACGCTCAGAAGGATTGAGCTGTACTGTCCGATATGCGATAACCGCTTCAAGTCCGATGCGGTCGTCGCAACCAATGCATTTGGCGGCAAGCGGACCGACTTTCACGAGCGCGCGAACGGTAAACAGCCGCTGGCGTATCTCGTTCACATGTGCAGAACGTGTGGGTATTCCGGGTTAGAGCGAGATTTCACGGACGAAGCCGACGTCAGCGACGGCCTGAAAGAGCATGTATGGAAAGAGCTCGCGCCGATCGCTTCTTCCGCCGTAATGACCGGCTCCGAGAAATACGAGGCCGCCGCCAAGGTCGCGGAATGGCAGGGCGCCGATGGGCGGCACATCGCCGATCTCTGGCTTCGCGCAGCCTGGTGTTGCGTCGACGAGTGCGATGTCGAAGCCGAGCGTTACTTCAGGCGGCTCGCCGCGCGCTGGTTTGAATCGGCGCTTGCGAGCTTCGACGGCGTTCCCGAAAGCGAGCGAGCGGTGATCACCTATCTGGTGGGAGAGCTGTGGCGTCGCATCGGTGACGTGAAGGTGGCGGACAGCTGGTTCGACCAGGTTACGCGCGAGGTAGTCGACGCGAACGCGCAGCAGTGGCTGATCCTGGTCGCGGATCAGCAGAGGAATGAGCCACAGGAATGGTTCAGCTGAAGGCAGTTTACCAGTTCTAAGTGGCAGTCGCCTCTACTATCGCGTGCCGAACAGCCTATCTCCCGCGTCGCCGAGCCCCGGCAGGATGTATCCGACGGAATTCAGCTCCCTGTCGAGGGCCGCAGCGTAGATGTTGACGTCGGGATGCGCTTCCGCCAACCGTGCAACTCCTTCCGGGGCGGCCACGAGGCAAAGGAAGCGGATACGCTCGGCACCGGCTTTTTTCAGAGCTGAGACTGCGGCAACGGCGCTTCCTCCGGTTGCCAGCATCGGGTCCAGCACGAAAAACTCGCGTTCCGGCGCGTCACCCGGGACCTTGAAGTAGTAGTCAACCGGCTTGAGCGTGTCGTGATCGCGATAAAGCCCGATGTGCCCCACGCGAGCAGCGGGCACCAGGCGAAGAATTCCTTCGACCATTCCGAGTCCCGCGCGCAGAATCGGGACCAGGGTCAGCTTCTTCCCCGTTATGTGCGCGCCCACGGTCTTCTCCAGAGGCGTTTCAACATCCATCGGCTCGAGCCCGAGCTCGATCGTCGCCTCGTACGCCATGAGCATGGCGATCTCGTCCACCAGCTCCTTGAACGTTTTCGTCGGTGTTTCCCGGTTCCGCAGAATCGTCAGCTTGTGTTGAATAAGCGGATGGCGGATAATTGACAGCGTCGGGAATTCCGGGGCTCGCTCGATAGTCATTTCGTCTCGAGTTAATGCTGCTTCCTGAAACCGGCGTCTGGTTTTTGGTGTGTAGTCCGCTCGAACCAAGAACTACTAACCATAATCCGCGGTTTTGATGAGAGAATACCAGGCGGTGGTAGTCAAGCTGACGCGAAGAACCCAGGAAGACGAGGACTCTCTGACCGATCTCTGCAATGAGAGAAGCCGGAGCGGTTGGGAGCCCGCCTTGATGGCACAGGATGAGCACAGGCTAACGGTGATCTTTCAGCGGCAGGCGACCGTCGAAGGAGTTCCTTAGCCGGTAGTTCATGCAAGTCACATTCGTAGGCGCTGCCCGTGAAGTAACGGGCTCCTGTCACCTCCTCAAAGTCGGCGGCCGCACCGTGCTGCTCGATTGCGGCATGTTTCAGGGGTCGCGTAAGGAATCCGCCGAGAAGAACCGGGTGCTTCCCATCCAGATCGGCGAGATCGACGCAGTCGTGCTCTCGCACGCGCACATCGACCATGCGGGCCGTCTGCCCTTCCTGATACGCGAGGGTTACTCCAAGCAGATCTTCGCCACCCCGGCCACGCGGGACCTGTGCGCGATCATGCTGGGGGACTCAGCGCACATCCAGGAAAAGGACACCGAGTTCCTGGCCAAGCGGCGGAAGGAGTTCATCGAGCCGCTGTACACGACGCGACATGCGGTACGCACGATCGAGCTCATGGTCGGGCAGCCGTACGGAACCACATTCGACGTGGTCCCCGGAGTTCGGGCGACGTTCATTGACGCCGGGCACATTCTGGGCTCCGCGTCGGTGATCCTCGATTGCACCGAGGACGGGGTCACCAGGCGCCTGGTGTTCTCCGGCGACATCGGCCGCAGAGGGCTCGCGATCATCCGGGATCCGCAGATCCCGACCGGAGCCGACATCGTGATTATGGAGTCGACGTACGGCAACCGGGACCACGAGTCGGTGGCGGACGCGCGGGCACGCCTCGCACAGGTCGTGCGCGAGACGGCGGCCCGCGGCGGTCGGGTATTGATCCCGGCTTTCGCGGTCGGGCGAACACAGGAGCTCATTTACAGCCTGCACGAGCTGCATCGGGACGGCGCGATCCCGGCGATCCCGATCTACGTGGACTCGCCGCTCGCGATCGACACCACGAGCGTCTTCGAGATGCATCCGGACACGTTCGACCAGACCGAAGACTTCGTGCGGAAGGTCGCGGAGCTGTTCCAGTTCGATCTTATACGCTACACACGTAGCGTTCAGGATTCGAAGGAGCTCATGACGATGCATGGCCCGATGATCATCATCGCCGCGTCCGGGATGGTCGAGGCGGGGCGGATACTGCACCACCTGGCGCACGGCGCCTCCGACCCCAGGAACACGATTCTGATCGTGGGCTTCCAGGCCGAGCACACGCTCGGCAGGCGGATCGTGGAGAAGCGCCCCGTCATCAAGGTCTTCGGCGAGGAAGTCCAGCTCAAGGCGAGAGTCGAAGTCATCAACGGCTACAGCGCGCACGCCGATTGCGGCGAGCTCGCTTCATGGCTGCAAGCCGTCCGCGAGAACTCACCGGCGCTGGGCAATGTTTACCTGGTGCATGGCGAGCCGCCCGCGCAGGACGAGCTAACCACCTCGCTCACAGCGAAGGGATTTTCGGTAACCAGCCCGGCTCCCGGAACCACGGTTACGATCTGAACGGTGAATAACTTTCGCGGGTGTCCTCGAAGCTCTTCGTTCTTTTCAGACTGTTTTTTGCCGTAGTCCTGACCTTCGCGGGATTGTGGGTCGTCTCGGCGCTGGCTGTTTTCGTCTTCTCGGCGCGCGACAACGCTCGCTCCGCGGACGCCATCGTCGTGCTCGGCGCTGCGCAGTACGACGGCAAGCCCTCGCCAGTGCTGAAGGCGCGCATCGACCACGCGCTCGATCTTTTCGGGCGCAAGCTGGCGCCACGATTGATCGTCACCGGGGGACGCGGTGAAGGTGACACGACAAGCGAGGCTGCGGTGGCGCGGAATTACGCGCTGCGGCGCGGGGTTCCCGACAGCGCGATCCTGCTGGAGTCGACCGGTCGCACCACGGAAGAGTCCATCCGCGGCGTCGCGGCGATATTCGAGGCGCGGGATCTCAACACCGCGGTGCTGGTGAGCGACCCCGCTCACATGTTCAGGCTATGGGTCCTCGCCCATCGCTTCGGCGTGACCCCCTACACGTCCCCGACGCGGAAGATCAGGATGGATCCCAACCGCCGGGTTCGGTGGAGGTACATGTTCCAGGAATCCATGAAAGCGCCCGCCGCGCTTTTTCTCGAAGAGTCAGTCGCTGCGAAGTTGCTGCCACCGATGCGGCGGCTCATTCCCGACGAGCTGGCGCCGTAGGTCGGCGTTACCTCAGCGCGCGCTCGACCCAGCTCCAGTAGGCGGAACCGCCAAGGCCGGCGAGGTCGTTATGATCGGCGTCGTCGACGATGAGCAGCTCGCCCTTGTTTCGCGCGGCGGCAAAAACCTCGCGGCCCATTTTTACCGCGATCACTCCGTCCTTCGTGCCGTGTACGACCGACACGGGCGCTGCGATGGAAGACACGGCCGCGCGTGTATCGAAGTGCACGCGCGAGATGAGCCCGAAGGCCGGCGCGAGTACGGGCGATACCACGTGCGGGGCCATCTCACGCGCGGACGTGAACGGCGCCTGCAGGAGCAGGGCGCGCGGCTCGTGGCGTAGCGCCAGCTCGGTGGCTATCGCGCTGCCGAGCGAATATCCGAAAAAAGCGATCCGCGAAGGGTCGGCTTCAAGCTGCGTGCGGATCGCGGCATACGCCGCGTCCGCGTCCAGGCGTGTCGCGGCGTACGACGGCTTCCCACCGAGCCCTGCGTAGCCGCGATATTCTGCGAGCACGACCGTGTATCCCGTGCGCGCTGCCAGCTGTTTCGCCCACTCCGACTCGTAGGACGCCAGCTCCGCGTTTCCGTGGAAGCAAAGCAGGACGCCGCGGGCGGTGCCGGAGTCTCCAATGACGTACGAGAACAGCCGCTGTCCGTCGGCGGCGGAGTAGTCGAGGCGGCGGAGGCCCGCTGCGTCTCCCGCGCGCGCGAACTGTGGGAAGAAGACGAGCTTTTCCTGACCCCACCATACGAGGCCGAGAAGCAACGCGATGATGGCGATGACGACGGCGAGTGCTGTGATCATGATAAGCGCCCAGCGGGGGCGGGCGATCACGCCCCGGGCATGCTTCTAGGTGCGCGCGGTGACGCTGGCCGAGTACGCACGATGCAGCTGCTGGTACACCGGACCCGGGCGCCCGTCACCGATGGATGTCGAGTCCACCTTTACGATGGGATATAGCTCGCGCAAGGAACTGGTATAGAACATCTCATCCGCGGTATCGATCTCTGCGCGTTCGACGGGCCGTTCTTCGACGGCCAGTCCCGCTTCCGCGCCGATCTCCATGACGACCGCGCGCGTTACACCGGGAAGGATTCCGCACGTGAGCGGCGGCGTGATAAGCGTTCCCTCCTTCACAAAAATGACGTTGCTGATCGGTCCCTCCGCGACATGTCCCTCTATGTCTAGGAATAGGGCATCGTCGAACCCCGCTTCTCGCGCGGCGGTGAGCGCGATCACCGCCTCAGCGTATGCGAGCGTCTTGAGACCGGATGTGACCGAGTACTCGTTACGCCGCCCCTTTGCTATTTGAACTGTGATCCCGCGCTCGTACACGCCGGGCGGAGTCGGGGGCAGTGGCGAGGCGATCACGACCGCGGTAGGCGTTGCCCCCGGGGTGGGCGGCAAGCCAAGATCTCCGATTCCCCTGCTGACGGTCAGGCGGATGGCAACGTCGGACCAACCCTTTTCCCCGGCTACACGCGCGCCGGTCAGCACTTGCTCGCTCAGATCCGGGAGGTCGAGGCCGAGCGCCCTTGCGCCGCCGGCAAGGCGGTGCATGTGTCGCGATAGAAAGGCCACGTGGCCGCCGTAGGAGCGCATCGTCTCGAACAAGCCGTCCGC
>JACDCY010000116.1 GCA_013817305.1 Gemmatimonadaceae bacterium
GTGATCGGTGATCAGCGTGACTAGCGAACGTCGAACCCCTCCTGGACTTCACCTTCCGGAACAGCGGCCAGTTCCGTGACGGATTTCACGATGGCGCCGGATGGCCCCTGAGCGACGGCGGCTTCGAGCTGCTTCAGGGCTTCCGGTTCTCCCTTCGCTACGATCTCAACGGTTCCCGACATCGTATTCACGGCCCAACCATCTATCCCAAGCCGGCGTGCCGCTTGCCTGACGAACCAGCGAAAGCCGACGCCCTGTACACGACCGGCCACTTCCAGATGAATCGTTGTCAATGAGTTTTGGATGGAGGGGGCGGAGTAACATCTTGCTGTCCCACCTGGTACCTGATCACTGATACCCGATCACTTATACGTGGTCGCGCCGCGCTACCGCCGCAGCCCCAACAGAGTCGCCAGTACCGCGGCAAGCGCCGCCTCCTCCGACATGCCGGGAGTTCCGTTGACGCGCAGCTCACCCGCCCTGATGCGGCGCGCGATGGCTTCAAGAATTGTCGCGACCAGTTCGGGGGGGCGTTGCCGCGTCGCGGCCGCGGCGTCGGATTCCCATTCGAGGTCGCCCCACGCCTGCTGCGCGGCCACGATGTCCTGGTCGGCCGTCAGTGTCGCGGCTTTTTTCCAGTCGTACTGCTCCCACTCCTCCAGAATCCACGCACCGCTTTGATCCCGTTCCGTCGGCGCGGGGGCCGGTTTGCCCGCAGCAGGATATTGCGACGTCCATTTTATCGATTCCAGCACTGGCTCACCCAGCTCCTTCGGCTGGCCGGAGAGCTCGAAGGCCGGCTCGAAGGCCGGCTCGAACGTCGGCTGGGCGGGATCCGCGGGCTCGGAGCTGTAATCGTAGAGATAGCGCGTGATCGGCGGCAGCTCTTCGCGCCATAGGTCGCCCGGCCGCCGCACGTACGGCGGTGCCGGTCGCTGGCTTCTGCCTGAATCGCGCTCAGAGTCGTCCGTCATCGCGCCCGCGGTTGGTTGAAGCTCATACAACCTATTCGCACCCGTGGGTCCGTGCCATACGCAATCACTCGTCCCAGCTGTGCTTGCCAACCAACGGGACGAAGCGGACCGGAGCGATCTCGGTGCGCTCCAGCAGCTCACCGCGTTTAACCATCAAATACAGGATCTGCTCCTCGCGGTCCCCGAGCGGAATCAGCAGTCGTCCCCCCTCCGCGAGCTGCTCGACGTACGACTGCGGAACGTCCGGAGCCGCCGCGCTTACCAGGATCGCGTCGTACGGTGCGTACTGCCGCCACCCGAGCGTCCCATCGCCCAGCAGCAGCGAAATGTTTCTCGCTCCTACCTGCTGGATGATCGCGCGGGCGCTCTCGAGCAGCGGGGCCACTCGCTCGATCGAGAATACCTGCGCGGCGAGATGCGAGAGTAGCACCGTCTGGTACCCTGACCCTGTGCCGATCTCCAGGACTTTCTCGGCGCCCGTAAGATGCAGGAGCTGAAGGTACCGGGCGTGGATCGACGGCTGCGAGATCGTCTGGCCGTTTCCGATCGGCAGCGCCGAGTCTTCGTATGCGCGATGCCGCACTGCCTGCGGCACAAACAGGTGACGGGGCGTCTCGTCGATCGCCTTCAGCACGGCGAGATCGCGAATGCCCTGCTCCTGCAACTGCTCCACGAGCCGCCTCCGCGGCCCGCGCAGCTCCGGCTCTACAGCTCCTGCCACCAGCTCTCCCGATCATTCAGGCATTTGTCGTGCGTGAGATCGAGCGAGAGCGGCGTGAGCGAGATGAATCCGTCCGCGATCGCGCGGAAGTCCGAGTCTTCCTCGCCGGACCACTCGATCGATCCGCCGCCGATCCAGAAGATGTCCCGGCCCCAAGGGTCCTTCATCGGCATCAGCGAGTTGGAATACACGCGCCGGCCCAGCCGCGTCAGGCGCACGCCCTTGATGTCCTTCCCGCTGATCGGCGGCAGGTTGATGTTGAACAGCGTGTCAGGCGGGTACGATGGAAGGCTTGTTAGGTGCTTCAGCAGAGCGGACAGCGGCTCTATCTGCTCATCCAGCATCGAAGTGTCCGCGCGCAGGTCGCCGCCGGCGAACGAAATGGCAAAGGACGGAATCCCCAGAGTGAGCCCCTCCATCGCGGCGGCGACTGTGCCCGAGTAGAGCACGTCTTCGCCCATGTTCTGCCCGTGATTGATCCCGCTGATCACGAAGTCGGGCCGCTCCGGCAGCAACGCCTCGACGGCGAGCATCACGCAGTCCGTGGGCGTTCCGTCCACTTGCCACGTCCGCTCGTCAATCTTGCGCGGTCTCACCGGATGGTGCAGCGTCAGCGAATGGCTCGCGGCGCTCTGCTCCCGATCCGGCGCCACCACACTCACGTCGCCAAGCGGCTCCGCAGCCTTTATCAGACACTTGAGGCCGTGCGCGAAGACGCCATCGTCGTTTGACAGCAGTATGCGCACTAGCGGAAGATGCCCGCTTTGTGCCGCCAGAGAACGCGAATGATGCGCCACGCATCCACGGCCGCGCGAAAGTGGCTCGGCGCGCCGTACACCGTGGAGATGGGGACATCCGCGAAGCGATATCCCTGCCGCGCGGAACGAAACAGAAAGTCCTGCTCGTAGTCGTATCGGTCGCCCACCGCGTGGACGTTCTTCAGAACTTCCGTGCGGAACGCCCGGTAGCCCGACTGACTGTCGCTGATGTTCACCTTGGCGATTGCGCGCGTCGTCGCCGAGGACATGATGTTGGCGATTCGTCTGTGCCAGGGCACCGCCTTGCCGCTGATCTGGCGGGCGCCGATGACGATGTCTGCATTTTCCAGCGCCTTGATGATGGCGGGAGCGAACGCGGGGTCGTGCTGGCCGTCCGCGTCGATCGTGAGCACGGCGTCGTAGCCATTTTCGATGGCGTACGCGAAGCCGGCGCGCAAAACAGTGCCCTTTCCACGGTTGACGTCGAACTCGATCATCTCGTCGCAGACAGACCGAAGCACCGACCGGGTCTGGTCGGTAGAGCCGTCGTCGATGCCGAGTATGGTCGCATTCGGGAGAACGTTCTTGAGGCCGAGGGCCACCTTGGCCGGGAGCTCACCTGCGTTGTAGGCCGGGATGATGGCCAGGACTTTGTTGATCATTTGGTTGGTTGGGTTCCGTCGAGTAGCGCGAGGATTTCCTTGAGGTCCTGCTCCATTGAGCCGACCGTTTGCGAATCCAGTGCCGCGCGGGCTACGGCGCGCAGCTCGCCCGCCTTCCGGTGGTCTTCGATCTTCTGCCTGGCTCCGTCGATCGTGTACTTCTCCGAGTAAAGCAGGTGCTTTACGAGCATGATCAGCTCGACTTCCTTCCGCTGGTAGACGCGGTTCCCGGACCGGTTCTTCGCCGGGCTCAGGAACTTGAACTGGCTCTCCCAGTACCGGAGCACGTGCGGCTTGAGACCGGTCAGGCCGCACACATCGCCGATGGAAAAAAACTCGCGGACCTGGTTCGCGCCGCCGTTCGCCTTTCGCGGAGAGGCCATCAGTCCGCCTCTGCCCGCAGCCCGCGCGACATCAGCGCGCGCATCGCGTCCTTCGCCGGCTCGCCGTCGAACAGCACGGCGTGGACGGCGTCGACAATCGGCATTTCCACTCCCTCCCTCGCTGCCAGGGCGCGCGCGCTACGAGTAGTCATAACTCCCTCGGCCACCGTTTCCCTGCCCGCGAGCGCGGATTCTAGCGACGCCCCCTTCCCCACGGCCACTCCGACCGCGCGGTTCCGGCTGAGCCCGCCGGTGCAGGTCAGCACCAGGTCGCCCAGGCCAGCGAGTCCCGCGAATGTCGCGGGCTTGCCGCCGAGCGCGATCCCGAGCCGAGTCATCTCGGCAAGCCCGCGCGTGATCAGCGCTGCGCGCGCGTTGTAGCCCAGGCCCAGCCCATCTGCTATCCCGGTGGCAACCGCCATCACGTTCTTGAGGGCGCCGCCGATCTCGACGCCGATGACATCGTCGTGCGTGTAAGGGCGGAGATTTGAGCCGCTGAAGATTCTCTGCGCCACGAGGGCCGTCTCCTCGTCGATCGAGGCAGCCACCACCGCCGTCGGCTGACCGGCGGCGACTTCGGCCGCGAACGTCGGCCCCGAGAGCGCAACGAGCGGCGGCGACCCGAGCTCGTCTGTCGCGACATCGCTCATGAGAAGCAACGAATTCTCTTCCAGCCCCTTGCTCGCGACCACTATCACCGTGTCCCTTGCGAGAGCGGGCTTCACAATCCGCGCGACCGCGCGAAGCGCGTGCGAAGGGGTCACGAAGATCGCGACTCGCGCGTCGCGTACGGCTTCGAGCGGGTCTGCAAAGGCACGGACACCTTCATGAATGGCGTGGTCCTGGAGGAAGCGGTTCCGGTGAACGGCGTTGACGCTCGCGACGACGTCATCCTCGCGCGCCCAGAGCGCGACGTCGTTCCCTGAGCGCGCCAGAAGGTCGGCCAGCGCGGTGCCCCACGCGCCAGCACCGATCACAGCACATCTCTCGGAAGCCAGCGTCAGACCCTGGGTGAGACAACGTGACCTTCCGGTACGTCTCGCTTGCCGCGCCGAAAGCGATGTTCCTCGCCGCGCCGGAGCCGCCCGATGTTCGCCCGGTGCGTCCAGACGACGAAGGCAGCCATCGCGACGGCCACCCCGAAGAGCGCCGATCGCACGGGAGATCCCGTAGCGAGCACGGCGATGGGAAACAGCGTCGCCGTAACGATGGACGCGAGACTCACGTACCCGCTCGGCAGAAACACCAACACCCACACGGCGAGACCGAGAGCGGTCGCCAGTGGGGCGAGCGCGAGAAAAACGCCGCCCGC
>JACDCY010000117.1 GCA_013817305.1 Gemmatimonadaceae bacterium
AGACGGATCTGGCGACAACGCTGGAGGCGTGGCTCCGCTGACCGTCGCCGGAACCGTTCAGGTTCCGGGCGACAAGTCGATATCACACCGCGCGCTGATCCTCGCCGCGCTGGCGGACGGCGAGTCGATGATCCGCGACGTGCTGGTCGCGGAGGACACGGCCTGCACCGCGTACGCTTTGCGCGCGCTGGGAAACGACGCCCCGCCGCTCGCTTCGGAGATGCGGATTCTCGGGACGGGCGTGCGCACGCTTCAGGCACCGGAGTCCGACGTGGACTGCGGGAACAGCGGCACGACCGTGCGGTTGTTGGCCGGGATCGTCGCGGCGCATCCTTTCGGCGCGACGTTCGTCGGGGACGAGAGTCTCAGCCGCCGGCCGATGCGGCGCATCTCCGAGCCGCTCACCGCCATGGGCGCGACGTTCTCATTTGCGAAGGGCGACGGATTGCCGATGACGGTGCACGGCGGCGACCTCGACCATATCGCCTGGACGAGCGAGGTCGCGAGCGCGCAGGTGAAGAGCGCGATCCTCCTCGCGGGCCTGGCCGCGGGGGTGCCGGTGTCGGTGCGCGAGCCACGGCCGTCGAGAGATCACACCGAGCGCATGCTACGCGCGCTCGGCGTCACTGTCACGAGCTCGCGCGACGGCGTGGTCAAGCTCACACCTGCCCGCCGGCTGGAGCCATTCGACCTGACGGTTCCGGGCGACGCGTCGTCCGCGGCGTTCTTTCTTGCGCTCGCGGCTCTGTCCGCGAGCGGCAGCATCACGCTGCCGCGGGTGTGCGTGGATGCATCGCGATCCGGATTCGTTCGAGCCCTACGCCGCATGGGCGCGACTGTCAGAGTGTCCGATACTCGGGACGTGACGGGCGAGGAGCAGGGAACGATCACCGCATCATCGGGCTCGCTGCGTGCGATCCACGTCAAAGAGAGTGAGATTCCCGCGATGATAGATGAGCTGCCAATGCTGGCCTGCCTTGCGACGCGCGCCGAGGGCGAGACGGTGGTGCGCGGCGCGGGCGAGCTCCGCGTGAAGGAGAGCGACAGGATCTCTTCCATCGTGGACAATCTCCGCGCGCTCGGCGCGGACGCGGAAGCGTTCGACGACGGCTTCGCCGTGCGCGGGTCCGACAAGCCGCTGCGCGGTACTGTGCGCACAGGCGGCGACCACCGGATCGCGATGGCGTTCGGCGTGCTCGGGTGCGTTCCCGGTAACGAGATACGGATCGACGATCGCGACTGCGTCGCCGTGTCGTATCCCGGCTTCTGGCAGGACTTGAGGGCGGTGACATCGTGAGACAGCCGTTCGCTATCACGATCGACGGCCCTGCGGCGTCGGGGAAAACGTCTACCGCGTTCCAGGTAGCCGAAGCGCTGGGATTCCATCACGTGGACTCGGGCGCGCTGTACCGGGCCGCGACCGCCGCTGCGTTGCGCGCGCAGCCGGGCGGCGGCTGGGATGAAAACGCGGTGCTGGCCGCTGCCGAGATCGTCGTGATGCAGGCGCGCAAGGCGTCGTTCACTCCGCTGCTTGGCGGGAAAGAGGCCGAAGACGAGATCCGAGGCGACACGGTCACGGCACAGGTTTCGGTCGTCGCCAAGATGCCGCGCGTCCGCGACTGGGTTAACGCTCAGGTGCGGAGTCTGGCCGATCTCCACGACGTGGTCGTGGACGGCCGCGACATCGGGACCATCGTGCTGCCGAATGCCGGTGTGAAGGTGTTTCTGCTGGCTGATGGGCATGAGCGGGCGCGCCGCCGGCTGCTGCAGCGGCTCGGACGCCAGGGAACCACTGCTGAGGTGGAGGAGGAGATGGGGCGCCTGGCCAAGCGTGACGCTCTGGATGCCGTTCAGACCGTTCCTGCGCCGGATGCGACCATCATGGACACCACGGACATGAGCCAGGCCGAACAGGTCCGCCAAATCATCGATCTGGCGAGGTCGGCCGGGGCGGCAAGTTGACCCGTGACAACAACATAGATACGTTTAAAGGCTGTCCACTATCCACCCTCAACCGTTTGGAAGAACATCTATTTAATGGCCGAGCTTGAAACTGAAGTCCTAACCCCAACCGGCAAGCCAGCTCTCACCGCGCGCGAGAAGCGCGATCAGCAGAAGGCGCAGCTGCGCCCGCTTGCCAACCTGCGCCCCGAGCTCTACGAAGACGAGTACAGCGACGAAGAGCGCGACGCGATGCTGGAGATGTACACCGGCACGATGGCCTCCATCGAGGAAGGCGAGATCGTGCGGTCTAAGGTCCTCGAGATTCGCGATAACATGGTCGTGCTCGACATCGGATTCAAATCCGAGGGCACGGTCCCGCTCGAAGAATTCAAGGACATCCCCGACCTCAAGCCCGGCGATGAAGTGGAAGTTCTTCTCGAGCACCTCGAGGACCAGGAAGGGTCCGTCGTGCTCTCCAAGAAGAAAGCCGACTTCATGCGCGTCTGGGAGAAGATCCGCGTCGCGTACGAGACGGATCAGCCCGCCCGTGGTACCCTCATCAAGAAGATCAAGGGCGGCGTCGTTGTCGATCTCATGGGAGTGGATGCGTTCCTTCCCGGCTCTCAGATCGCGCTCCGCCGCGTCCCCAACATAGACGAGCTGCTCGGACAGTCGTTCGACTTCAAGATCATCAAGCTCAACAAGCGCCGGCGGAACATCGTCGTGTCGCGCCGCGTAATCCTCGAGGCCGAGCGGGCAGGGAAGCGCGAGAAGCTGATGAAGGAGCTGTCGAAGGATCAGGTCCGCAAGGGCGTCGTCAAGAACATCACCGACTTCGGCGCGTTCATCGACCTCGGCGGCGTGGACGGCTTGCTGCACATCACGGACATGTCGTGGGGCCGCATCCAGCACCCGTCGGAGATGGTTCAGATCGGCGCTGAGCTCGACGTCAAGATTCTCGACATCGACTGGGAGCGCGAGCGCATCTCGCTCGGCCTCAAACAGCTCCAGAGCTATCCGTGGAAGGACGTCGCGGACAAGTATCCTGTCGGCACGCGGGTGTCGGGCAAGGTCGTGTCGATCACGAACTACGGCGCGTTCATCGAGCTGGAGCCGGGCATCGAAGGCCTCGTGCACATCAGCGAGATGAGCTGGACGCGCAACGTGCGTCACCCGTCGAAGCTGGTTTCGATTGGCGAAGCAATCGAAGCGGTCGTGCTCAAGGTCGATCCGAACGAGGAGAAGATCTCGCTCGGCATGAAGCAGACGGAGCAGGATCCATGGATGGTGCTGCCGTACCGGTATCCGATCGGCACGCGCCTCAACGGCAAGGTCCGCAACCTCACGAGCTTCGGCGCGTTCGTCGAGATCGAGCCGGGCATCGACGGCCTGATCCACATCTCCGACATGTCGTGGACCAAGCGCGTGCAGCATCCTTCTGAAGTAGTGAAGAAGGGTGACGCGGTGGATGTGGTGATCCTCAACATCGACAGCGACAACAAGCGCATTTCGCTCGGCCTCAAGCAGGCGACCGAAGATCCGTGGCTCAGCATCGGCGAGAACTATCCCGTCGGGATGGAGCTCCCGGGCAAGGTCGTGCGCCTGATGGACAAGGGAGTCGTGGTCGATATCGGCAACGACATCGAGGGCTTCGTTCCGGTAAGCCAGCTCAACTTCGGCAACCCGGTCAACAGCCCTGCCGACATCGTGTACGAGACGATGAACCTCGACCTTCGCATCATGGAAGTCGATCCTATCCATCGCCGCATCGTACTGGCGGTGACGAACATCCCCGATGAGCAGCCCCCGCGTCCGGAGACCCCTTCGACGGTCATTCCAATGGAGACCGACGATTACACCGCGGTCGGCCCCCCGCCGACCGACATCCCGTATGACGAGGGAGCGGAGTAGGAGTTAGCAGGTATCAGGCAATAGGAACCGGAAAAGCTCGCGGAAACGCGGGCTTTTTCTTTGGCGCCCGTGGAGCGCCTGCTCTTGCGACAGGGTTGTACGTATCGTAGAATTGCCCGCCCGCAATTCGCTGGGGTGCCACTCTCTTTGGCGCCCCGTCCCCGCAGGAGATCAGCCATGTCTCGTTTGGTACACCGCTCTTTTCTGACGGCGGCGTCACTTATCGCACTTGTTGCAGTTGTCGCTTTCGCCCCTGCCGCTGGTGCCCAGGCCACCGGCCGCATACGTGGGGTTATTACCGAAGCCGGCTCGCAGACGCCCATAAGCGACGCTCAGGTTTCCGTGGTGGGAACCCAGCAGGGTGCCGTAACGGGCGGTAACGGACGGTTTACGATCGACAACGTGCCGGCTGGCGTGCGCCAGTTGCGGGTGCGCAAGATCGGTTTCTCGGTGCTCGATGTAACCGTCACGGTGCCCGCGGGGGCAGAGACGACTTCCAATGTGAGCCTACGCGTCGCTCCGACGCAGCTGGGCGAGGTGGTAGTTACGGGGACGCCGCTGGCGCAGGAAAAAAGGACGATCGGCAACGCGATCACGCAGCTCGATGTCGTCGACATCACGGACAAGTCATCGTCCTTGAACGTGATCGACATTCTGCAGGCGAGAACGCCGGGCCTCACGATTCTTCCCAATTCGGGCATTCCAGGATCTGCGCCGGATATCAACCTTCGCGGCGTGGGATCGTTCACCACGAACAAGCCGGTCATTTACATCGATGGCGTCAGACTGAACACCGAGAGCCTGGGGAATTTCGACCCTTCGGGGCAGGGACTCGCGTCTCTTGCAGCGCAGCAGACGTCCGCGCTAGATGCGGTCAACCCCAATGACATCGAATCGATTGAAGTCATCAAGGGACCGGCGGCGGCAACGTTATAC
>JACDCY010000118.1 GCA_013817305.1 Gemmatimonadaceae bacterium
GCGCCGTCGCCATCTCGCTCGGCGCTGCGTCGGTGCGCGAGATTGACCGCATCAACATCTATCAGGCGAGCGCGCTGGCGATGCGGCGATCCCTCGAGCGGCTTCCACTTACGCCGGACCACGTCCTTATCGACGGTCGTCACATTCGCACTCTGCCCGTGCCGCACACCGCCGTTGTCCACGGCGACTCGCGCTGCTTCAGCATCGCGTGCGCTTCGATTCTGGCGAAGGTTACTCGCGACCGTCTCATGACCGCGCTGAGCCGCAGGCATCCCGGGTACCTGTGGGAATGCAACGCCGGCTACACCACCCGGGCACATGTTGCGGGGCTCGCGGCCCACGGGGTCACGGCGCACCACCGCCGCAGCTTCTGGAGAATCGGCCAGCTGACCTTCGATTTTGATTCGGTCGTCACGGGCGGCGCGGAGGAGGAAGCCGAGCTGCTGGCGCAGATGATTGCGGCGCATGACGGTCCGCAGCTCCCACCCCTGAGCTAGGCCGCGAGTGCCTGCTCCCCTCGTCGGCATCATCATGGGATCGCGCTCCGACTGGGAGACCATGTCGCACGCTTCCGACACGCTCAAGCAGCTGGGCATTCCGCACGAGACGAAGGTCGTCTCCGCTCACAGGACTCCGGGTCTGCTGTTCGCGTATGCTTCGCGGGCCGAGGGTCGGGGAATAGAGGTGATAATCGCTGGCGCCGGCGGAGCTGCACACCTCCCCGGGATGACCGCGTCGAAAACGCTGCTGCCTGTGCTCGGCGTGCCCGTCGAAACGAAGACGCTCAAGGGGCTCGATTCGCTTCTGTCCATCGCGCAGATGCCGGCGGGCGTTCCCGTCGGGACGTTGGCGATCGGCAAGGCGGGAGCGATCAATGCCGCGCTGCTCGCCGCGCAGATCATCTCCGCCAAGCATGGGAAGTTTCGGGCACCTCTCATGGCGCATCGCGGTAGCATGACGAAAGCGGTGCTCGACGATCCGGATCCTTCGCTGGCAGCGCGCGCCACGCCCGTCAAGCGCAAGCCCAAAGCGCGATGAACATCGGAGTCCTGGGCGCCGGGCAGCTCGGCCGCATGCTGGCATTGGGCGGCCGCTCGCAGGGAGCGACGTTCAAGTTCTTCGACCCGAACCCCGAGTCTCCCGCGCGCGAAGTGGGCGATCTCACTGCTGCGGGCTATGACGACACGGCTGCGCTGGAGCGCTTCGCGGAGGGACTCGACGTTGTCACCTACGAGTTCGAGAGCATCCCGGTCGCTGCGGTGGAGCTGGTGGCCAAGCGTGTTCCCGTGTTTCCGCCGGTCCAGGCGTTGAGGATCGCACAGGATCGCGTCCTCGAGAAGCGGTGCTTTCAGCACATGGGCATTCGGACGGCACCGAGCCGCGACGTCTCCAGTCGCGGTGACCTGGACAAGGCCGCGCACGAGATAGGCCTCCCGGCCGTGCTCAAGACGCGCCGCCTGGGTTACGACGGCAAGGGTCAGGTTGTGCTTCGCGAGGAGAGCGATCTCGACGGGGCGTGGGAGGCGCTCGGCGGCGTTCCGCTCATACTCGAGCAGCACATCGAGTTCGACCGTGAGCTCTCGATGATCGCGGCGAGATCGCGCGACGGCGAGACGGTCTTCTACCCGCTCGTCGAGAACCAGCATGACAGCGGGATTCTCAGCTGCTCGTTCGCGCCGGCGGACGTCAGCGAAACGAAGACCCGAAGTGCCCGCGACTACGCGCGCCGCCTGATGTCGAGCTTCGATTACGTGGGCGTGCTCGCGCTGGAAATGTTCGAGGCAGGGGACAAGCTGATCGCGAACGAGATCGCGCCGCGTGTGCACAACTCGGGACACTGGACGATCGAGGGGGCCGAGACGAGCCAGTTCGAGAACCACGTTCGCGCGATTTGCGGCTCCTCGCTGGGCGGAGCGGGCGCGGTTGGATACTCGATGATGCTCAACGTTCTGGGGGCCGCTCCCGACACCGCGCAAATCGAGAGCGTGCCGGGGGCCAAGGTGCACATGTACGGAAAATCGCCGGCGCCCCGCAGAAAGCTCGGACATGTGACCATCGGCGGCGCCGATCAGAATGACGTTCGCGAGCGTGCCACGATCGTGCGTCGAATGATGACGGGGCAGGGCGTGCCCGCATGACCGATTCGAGGCGCGACGCAGGGAAGGCGGAGATCGCGCACGAGCTCAACAATCTGCTGGCCGCCATCCAGGGGAACGCAGACCTCATGCGCGGGGACTTCGCCGGAGTCGCCGCGATAACCGAAGGGTTGGACGAAATCGACAAGGCCGTCACGCGCGCGCGCGATCTGGCGCGGAGGCTTCTGCTCGACAGCTCGGCACTCGTAGAAGCAGCGCCTGCGGAGAGCCGGCCGTTGCTGCAGGCGCGCCCAGCCCCGCACGCGTCGCGGGGACAGACTATTCTCATCGCTGACGATGAGGAGCCGGTCCGACGAGTTGCTTCGCGGCTGCTCGCCAGGAATGGCTATGCCGTTCGGGAAGCTGCTAACGGCGCGGAGGCTCTGCAGGTTCTTGCAGCCGCCCACGGAGCGATCGACCTGCTCGTAAGCGACATCATCATGCCTGAAATGGGCGGGCTTGAGCTGGCCAGGCGCGTCGCCAATGAGTTCCCGAACGTGCCCATCCTCCTGATCTCGGGCTACAGCGATGGCCAGGAGTTGGGACAGTCCTTTCCCTCGCACCTCGACCTCCTGCAGAAGCCGTTCAGCGGCACGGAGCTGACCGCCGCCGTTGCCAAGTGCGTGGCCCGCGGCAAGCAGGGGAAGGCGGGCTGATTCTGAATCCCGACAGAACTTGACGGGATTAAATCCGCGGGCCTAAGTTCCGAGCGCAGGGTTTGAGAACCATTCTCAACTAACGTTCGCAACCAAAAAGCTCACCGACTCAATCATGAAGATCTCGTCACCCGCGTCGCTCGGCGAGGGCGCAGGCCTTGTACGCCGGTATCGTACGATCGCGATTCTGCTTTCCATTTTTTTCTGCGCTTCGGTCGCAGGCGCGCAGACCGGTGGCGTGCGAGGCCGCGTGATTCTCGCGGGCGTCGGGGCCCCGGTCAACGGCGCAATAGTTTCGGTGGTGGGAACCTCTCGCGCGGCATCCTCCACCGAAGACGGGTCGTTCTCGTTCGCCGGGCTCACTCCGGGCAATTACGAGATCGAGGGAAAAAGGCTGGGGACCGCTGTTGCGCGCGTGTCCGTCACGGTGCGGGAGGAAGAGATGGCGGACGTGACCCTCCGCGTCGCCGATGCGCCGGTGGAGATCGTGGGGGTCGAAGTCGTGGGCTCGCGTGCGGACGCACTTGCGCGCCTCCCCGGTTCCGGCGCCGTGGTCTCGGCGCTGGAGCTTCACGCTTTGCAGCCGCTGTCCGCGAACGACGCGTTGCGGACGATTCCCGGCGTGAATGTGCAGCAGGAGGAAGGCGTGGGACTCCGCGCCAATGTCGGAGTGCGCGGCCTCGATCCCGATCGCAGCCGTACGCTGCTCGTGCTGGAGGACGGCGTTCCCGTCGCGCTCGCCCCTTACGGCGAGCCCGAGATGTACTACTCGCCGCCGATCGACCGGATGAATCGCGTCGAGCTGGTGAAGGGGAGCGGCTCGATCCTGTTCGGCCCGCAGACGATCGGCGGTGTGTTGAACTACGTGACCGCCGATGCGCCATCGGTCGCGACGGGAACCGTCACCCTTCAGGGCGGCGCAGGTCGCTCGCGGCTGGTGAAGGGGAATTATGGCGGGAGCTGGAACGGCGTACGCGGCAACATCGGCGCCTTCGACAAGCGCGCCAGCAACCTCGCCGGCCTGTGGTTCGCCGTCAGCGACGTCACGGGCAAGCTTGGCGCGCGCACGCCCGTGGGAGAATTCGGCCTCAAGGCCACGTACTACGATGAACGATCCAATTCGACGTACGTCGGACTGACGCAATCGATGTTCGAAAGCTCGCCGTACACCCATCCCGCGCCGAACGATCTGCTGCACATAAGGCGCTACGCAGTGACGGCGTCGCACCAGACGGGATTTCTCGGCAACAGCAGCGTGCGCACGAGCGCGTATGCCTACCAGACCACGCGGGACTGGCGTCGCCAGGATTACGGCTACAGCGCGGACGGTACGCAGCACGTGTTCCGCAACAGCACCGGGAACCGCAATCGAAGCTTTGACGTCGCCGGCGTGGAGCCGAGGTTCCGCTCGGTGTGGTCGCGCGACGGAAGGCCGATCGAGCTCGACTTCGGCATGCGCCTGCACTATGAGAGAGCGCGCGATCAGCACATCAATGGCGCAACAGCGAACGCATCGACCGGCGTGGTGCGAGACGACGAGATCCGAGTCGGCAGGGCCGTTTCCGCGTTCGTGCAGAATCGTTTCTTCATCACGCCGACCTGGCACGTCACGCCGGGGTTGCGTTTGGAGCGATTCACGTACGACCGCAACATTCTGCGCGCGCGTGTCCGCAGAACAACGTCTACGGGGACGACGCGCAACCCCGAGGATGTGGACATACAGGGTGGGGATGCCGTCTCGGAGGTGATTCCCGGAATCGGCACAGCATGGACGCCGTCGCAGCTCCTGACCGTTTTCGCCGGCGTGCACCGTGGCTTCGCGCCGCCTCGCGTGAAGGATGGTCTCGTTTATCCGGATCCCACGCTGAGCGGAGCCGACCAGGTTCCGCAGCTGCAGACGCTCAGCCTCGATGCGGAACGCAGTCTCAACTACGA
>JACDCY010000004.1 GCA_013817305.1 Gemmatimonadaceae bacterium
GAGCAGCCTTCCCACCTGCTTGGCCTCGTGCTCGCCGCGCGCGTCGCGACGCTCGACAAGGATCCCGCCAGGCTACGACAGGTGGAATCGCGCCTTCTGGCCGTTGAGCGCGCCGAGCTCGCGCGGGCGCTCCCGGAATACCAGCGCCATGAATCGGACATAATGAGCGCTCTCGCACAGGCCCGGAGGGGCTCACGATGACGTCCGGAACAGAGCCCGCAACCTCCACTCGCACGATCCGCGTCGCCCACAGCCCCGACTCGGACGACGCGTTCATGTTCTACGCGCTCGCAGAAGGGTTGATCGACACCGGCGGCATCGAGTACGTGCACGAGCTGCAGGACATCGAGACTCTTAACCAGCGCGCGATGCGCGGCGAGCTCGAGGTCACCGCTGTCTCGATACATGCGTACGCTCACATCGCCGACCGGTACGCGCTGCTACCGCACGGCTCGTCGATGGGCGATCAATATGGCCCGCGGCTCGTCGGCAAGCGGATATACGGCGCCGACCAGCTGAAGGGGAAGCGAGTCGCCACGCCGGGACCGCTCACAACGGCCACGCTGGCGCTCCGCCTGTTTCAGCCGGAAGTACAATGCATACACATGGCATTCGACGCCGTGGAGGACTCGGTTCTCGCAGGCGACGTGGACGCCGGGCTAATCATTCACGAGGGCCAGCTCACCTACGGCACCCGCGGCCTCACGCTGATCGCCGACATGGGCGAGTGGTGGTTTCGAGAGACAGGACTCCCCCTTCCGCTCGGCGGGAACGTGGTCCGGAAGGACCTTGGGCCCGACCTGATCCGCACCGTCTCGCGGCACCTGAAGCAGAGCATCGCCTATGCGCTCGATCACCGGGCCGGCGCCCTGGACCATGCGATGCAGTACGCCCGCGGACTGGACCGTAGCACGGCTGACGAATTCGTGGGGATGTACGTCAATCAGTGGACGCTCGATTATGGTGCGACGGGCAGGGAAGCGGTTCAGGTGCTTCTCGACCGCGGCCACGAGGCCGGAATCATCCGGGATCAGGTGACCGTGGAGTTCGCCGAGTAGTCGTACCGCTTGACGCCACGACAAGACTGTTGTATTCCGATGACAGAGCACGGGCGTGAGCGACGCTTTCATTGCCGGAGGGGGCACAGGTCGTGCAGGCCTGGGTGGCTCGCTCCATCGCTAGCAAGGGTAGTCCAGCAGCTTTACTGAAAGGAGGCGGCATGCCGGGGAGAGATGGACTCGAGCGGGGTCTCAGCTTCGCCGATCGAGACGACGACAGCGATGACGTACCCAGCTATGGCGGCGGTGGCGGGCGAGCGTCGTACGACGACGATGAGGACGAGGATGGAAGTGGCTGGGCGCTGAACAAGGATCACACCGAGAGCCTTTGGGATAGCGCCGAAGATCACGACGATGACGATGAGGAGCCGGGCGTGACGCCGGAGGTGACCGATGACGACGACGAAGAGGCCGACCTCTTTGCCGTGACGGCGCCGCGGCGTCGAGGCCGCCCCAAGAGCGTAAAGCCGGCCGCGCCCATAGAGCCCAGCATCTTCGAGACAGGTGATGTGACGGGTTTGACCGGCACGCCATCGACACCGGGCGCGGCCCAGAACACGGGCGCAGCTACGGGCATGGCGCCCGCCAGCGGCGCCAGCTCCGGAGCACGCACAGCCAACAGTGGCTCTACTGCTTCGCGCGCGAACACCGGAGGCCCGACCAAGTCGTCGCGGCCGTCTGGCGGGCCCGCCGCAAAAGCGTCCGGCGGAAAGTCGCCGGGCGGCATGAAGTCGGGGAGTGCCCGGCCGGCTCCGAAGTCGGCAGCGGCGAAAAAGCCCGCGGCCAAAAAAGTCGCCGGCAGGTCCGGCTCGACGAGCGCCAAAAAGAGCTCGGCGCGCGGGGGATCGAAGTCCGGCGGCGGAAGCCGCGGGGCCAAATCCAAGAGCGCGGCCTCCGGCGCTCGCGGCAAGACGGCCACGGCCAAGGGCAGCGCCCGGAAGAGCAGTTCGGCCGGGCGTGGACCAGCCAAGAAGAAGACGGCGCCTCGGGCCGGCAGCGGGCGGTCATCGACAGCTGTCGGACGCGGAGCGAAGGCGAGCCGTGGACGCGCATCGGGCGGTGGCCGGGGCGCGGGCAAGTCCGCGAGCCAGCGCCGGGCGAAGGGGAAATCCGCCCGCCGCTAGCCTGGTTCTGTCCGAGTAGGAGCTTGGCGGACGTAGCGAGGGTGCAGGCTCACGGGAGCGTCTTAGCGAAGCGTAGCTCCCGTGGGCCTGCACCCTCGTTGCGTCCGGCGGAAACAATGCGTTGTTGAACGCGGGACTAGCTTACAACTGCCATGAACGAAGACGGGAACGCGAAACTCAAGAAGCTCCTTCTGTCCGGCGGCGCGATCGTCGGCGCGGCCGCGTTGTTCAACGCATTCGCGCGGAAGGGCGTCGACAAGCTCACCAATCTGATCGGAGGCGAGGAGGGCGGGTTCAGCTGGCGCGGCCGGCGGATCGCGTTCACCAAGCGCGGCAGCGGTCCCGCGCTGCTGCTCGTCCACGGGGTGTATCCTGCGGCGTGGTCGTACGAGTGGCGCAACAACGTCGATCATCTCGCGCGCACGAATACCGTTTATACCATCGACCTGCTCGGCTTCGGCCGGTCCGACCGTCCCGCGCTGCGCTACTCCGCGCGGCTGTACATCTCGCTCGTCTCGGACTTCGCCGCGCAGGTGATCGGCGGCCCCTGCGTGCTCGTCGCGTCGTCGCTCAGTGCGGCGTACGCGGTAGTGCTCGGCGCCCGTGATCCGCAGCGATTCCCCGGCCTGGTGATCATCGCGCCGTCGGGGTTGGTGCGGCTCACCGAGACCGGCAGTGTCGCTCTGGACGCCGGCAGGCTCGCGCTCGACTCACCCGTGCTGGGCACCGCCGCGTTCAACGCGATGGTGTCGTCGCGCGCTCTCCGCGCGCACCTCCGGAAGAAGTATTCGGACAGCACCGTGGTGACGCCGGAGCTCGTCCGGGTCGCGCACAGTACCACGCACCAGCGCGGCGCCCGGCACGCGCTCGCCGCGGAGTTCGCGGGGCAGCTGAATATCGACGTGTCGCGCGCGTTGCGGCGGCTGATGCAGCCGACCTTGCTCGTCTGGGGGAGCGACAGTACGGAGGCGCCTCTGGACGAAGCAACGCGCTACCGCTCAATTCAGCCCGCTATCGAGCTCACTGTTTTATCTCCCGCGGGGGATTTGCCGCACGATGAACGTGCCGAGGATTTCAATGTTATCGTTTCCACATGGCTGAGTCGCCAGTCACTCTCCTCCGCGCTCACTCCCGCCACGCTCCCTGGAACGCAAGAGGCCTCGCAGCGCATGTGACCGCGCTGGTCGACGCGGCCGGCTTGCGTCCGACCAACGCCTCAGCGCGAGCGGCGCCGTCCGCCCGGGCGGTTCGTTTTTATGTCGCTGGCGGACTCATGGACCGTCCGGACGGATCCGGAACCGCCGCGACGTACAACTACAGGCATCTGCTGCAGCTGCTGGCGATCAAGATCCGCCAACGTGAAGGGCAGAGCCTCGATTCCATCAAGCAGGAGTTCTCCGGGGTCACCGGCGACGCGCTGGAGCGAAGGATCGCGACGTCGCTGGCACCGGCGCTCGGAGCGGGAACCGACGCCACGGTCGCGCACGACGACGATCCCGCCCGCTCGTGGCGGCGCGTTGACGTTACCGAAGGGGTGGAGATTCACGTCCGATCAGACGTGTCGGCTGCAAGGGAGAATGCGGTGCTTGCGATGCGGGAAGCGGTTCGGGCCGCCCTTGGGAGAGAGGACGTGCGCGATTAGGTCAACAGCACAACAGGGATGGGTAACTGGTCGTAGGTGATAGTTTTGGTCAACAACCGGTAGTAAGTAATTGGTCGATGGTTTTAGGTGATTCCGCCTTTACCACCCCACCCATGACTGTCAACCGATAGCCAATCAGTTGACCATAACCATCACCTAAGACCAGTTACCCAAAGCTGTTGTGAGTCGTTGCGTTGTGAGTCGTTGCGTTGTGAATCGTTGCGTTGTGAATCGTTGCGTTGTGAATCGTTGCGGTTGCTAGCGTTTCAGTCTGCGCAGCGGCGGCTCACCCGTAACCTTCTCCCACCCGGCTGCCGCTCCGCGCTGCGACAACAGCGTCGCCAACCCCGCAGTAACCGCCGATACCATCGTGAACGTCAGCGCCCTTCTCCACGGCTCGATCGGGAGCTCCTTCACGTTGGGCGGATCCTCGTGCATCACCGCGCGCCAGCCGCTTTTCAACCCGCGCTGCACAATCACGCCCGCGAGCATCGCCGCTCCACCTGCGACGATCGCCCACGCCATCTCCCCTTGTTTTTTCTTCATTCCTTGCTCCCGATGTTTGCCGACCATCTGGGCAATACCGATGCCGCCGCCGCGAAGCGCTGCTATAGCAGACGCGAAAGCCTTTCGGCGCCCCAGCTCAGGAGCTTCTCCTTGAGTGGCCGTTTCCGGAACTCTTCCAGAATGATCTCCTTCGAGTATTTCAGATCGTCGAAGAAAATCCCGTCCATCCGCTGCCCGAAGCCTTCGTTCAGCACGACGATGTTGCTTTCGTTGTTGAAGGAGATGGATCGGTTGTCGAAGTTCATCGAGCCGACCGTGGACCAGTAGCTGTCCACCACCATAGTCTTCGCGTGCATCATCGACGGCTGGTACTCGTAGATGCGGACACCGCCCTCGAGCAGCTCGTCGTACATCGCGCGGCCCGCGTACCACGTCGTCTTCACGTCCCCTTTGCGTCCGGCGGTGATCACGCGGACATCAACGCCGCGTTGCACGGCCGCAATCAGCAGCCGCTTGAGGTTGTCATCGGGGACGAAATACGAGTTGGCGATGTACAGCGTCTTCCGCGCGCCGGCGAGGGAGAGCGAGAGAAACCGCTCGGCGGCCGTGCTCCCGATGCCCGGCATCGTGTGCATCAGCCCCGCGTTGACGTCGCCCCGCTTACCCAGCGCCGGCCACGGAAAGAACATGTCGCCCGTAAGGAGCTCACCCGTGGCTTCCGCCCAGCCGGCGGCGAACGCCGCCTGGAGAGCGGCGACCGTCGGCCCGCCGAACTTCACACTAGTTTCGCGCCACTGGCCGTCGCTGTGACCATCGCCCAGCCAGTAGTCGGCGAGGCCGAATCCGCCGGTGTATCCGATCTGGCCGTCCACCACTACGACTCGCGCGTGCGAGCGCTGCGAGGCCTGATGCAGCGTGTACCATCGCAACGGCCGGAGCCACGCGACCTCGACGCCCGCAGCCTCCAGTTGCTCGATCCATTCTTTCTTGAGCGGACCCGAGCCGAAGGCATCGAGCAGCACCAGCACGCGCACTCCCGCGCGCGCTCTCTCCATCAGGCGGTGGGCCATCGTGTCCGCAACGGCGCCCGGCTCCGAGAAGTACATCTGCACCGTGATCGTGCTCTTCGCGGAAGCGATGTCGTTCCAGAGCGGCGGATACGTCCCCTCTCCATTCAGGAGAATGTCCACGAAGTTGCCTTCGTCGATGTGCGTCCCCGTATGGAGCTCGATCGTTTTGGCGAACAGGGGGTCGCGAACATGGGGCGGGCCACCTTCGTCACCATCCGATATGACCTGCTCGACTGTATGCGTCCGCGTGACGGACAGAATGCCGATCAGCATCAGCACGAGAACGAGCAGGACCAGGAGAATCGATCCGGCGTATTTCAAGAACGTCATTCCAGCTGTCTCCGGTGGCCTGAAAGGTCCAAAAGCTTGCTCCCAGTCACGAATCGCAACAGTTTCGGCGTAATGAATGTCGCAGCCCGCAACCGTGCATCCGCCAGGGCGATCGTCCTCGATCGATCGCTCGAGGCGCTGCCCTTCTTCCGGCTCAGCGATTCCGCCGATGACTCAGCTATAACGTACTCGCCGCCGGCCGGTGGACGCTGGCGAGTGCTCCCCAGCCCCGGAGACCGCCTCCCCGGCACGTTCGATCAGGACATCTACGTCGAGCTGCTTCGCCGCTATCACGAGGCCGGCTTTCCGGCCGACGGATGCATCACCTTCACGCTTCATGCCTTTCTTCGGGCCATCGGACGCCGCGTGGACGGGCGGACCTACGAGCAGCTGCGCGGCGGGCTGGCCCGACTGCACCGGACCACGGCCGAGTCGACGGGAGCATACCTCGTCGCCGGAGACAATTCGCCGCTGGACGGAAGCTTCACTCTCCTTAGCGCCGTGGCGATCGATCGCCGCCGGCTGACCGACCGGGAGCAGCTGAGCTTTTTCCCCGCACTGGAGTCCGCCGAGCCGGGCGAGGCCAAGGTCACCATCTCGCCGGTGCTGCGCGCTAACATCGCCGCCAATCACATCATCAGCCTGTCGCCGTCGCATTACCTCGCGTTGAGTAGCCCCGTCGCGCGACGGCTGTACCGCCTTCTGGAAGTCGCGCGCGCCGAAGGACAGCTGACCTGGCGCGCGACGCTGGAAAGTCTGGCGGAGCAACTGCCGCTGGCCCAGCGGTTCCCCTCGCATCTGCAGCGCGTGCTGCAGCCGGCGCACGAGATGCTGCTCGCGGCCGGAATCGCGCGAGACATCCGCATAAAGCAGATAAAGCGGGAGTGGACGGTCGATTACATCATCGCGGGCCGCGCAGGAACCCTCTCTGGTCGCGACGGTACTCATTAGGTTAGAAGCACACACCCCAATAGAACAAAATGAGCCGTTACCGAAGGCACTTCATCGCTGCCGCGCTTGTCCTCCCTCTGATCGCGGGCGCGTTCGTTCAACAGAACACGGGAACGCTCGAGAGCGCGCGACTTCTCGAGCAGGTGATGCAGCTGGTGTCCAACAGGTTCGTCGACACGCTCAACACGGCCCAACTGTACGAGAAGGCGGCGCGCGGCCTGGTGCGGGAGCTCAACGACCCGTACACGACGCTGCTCTCCCCCCGCGAGCTGTCGAACTTCAACGCGTCGACCGGGGGGCGGTACGGCGGCATCGGTATGGAGATCGCCGAAGTCCAGGGGTTCGTGACGGTCCAGCGGGTGTTTCCGCACACTCCCGCCGAGCAGGCCGGCGTTCAGGAAGGTGATCGCATCGTCGTCGTGGACACCATGCAGGTGCGCGGCTGGACGACGACCCAGGTATCCGACGTCCTTAAGGGCACGCCTGGATCGAGAGTGTCCGTGCAGTTCCAGCGGCCGGGCGTCGCCGAGCCGATTCCGGTCCGGTTTACTCGCGCGATCGTGCACATCCCCGCCGTTGCTTACTCGATCATGCTCGAGAACAAATACGGTTACATCCCGCTGCAACAGTTCAACGAGACCGCGACCAAGGAGCTGTCGGCGGCGGTGCAGACGCTCAGGAGCCAGGGTGCCAAGGGAATCATCCTTGACCTGCGCGGCAATCCGGGCGGCATCCTCGACGAAGCGCTCACGGTCAGCAATCTCTTCCTGCGGGAGGGACAGGAGATCTCCAGCATGCGCGGGCGCGGCATTGAGCCGCAGATCTTCACCGCCCGCGAGCGCCCGCTTTCCGCGGACCTGCCGTTGGTGATTCTCCAGAATGGCGGTTCGGCGTCTGCCTCCGAGATCGTCGCGGGCGCGCTCCAGGACCACGACCGCGCGCTCATCGTCGGCACTACGTCCTTCGGCAAGGGGCTCGTGCAGACGGTGTATCCGCTTAACGGCGGCTACGCGCTTAAGATGACTACGGCCAAGTGGTTCACGCCGAGCGGCAGATCGATTCAGAAGGAGCGCAAGCTCTTGCCCAACGGCGAGTTCGTCGAAGTCGCGCCCGACTCGCTCGAGACCGAGGCGACGCGTCGCAACAAGCCGCAGTTCCGCTCGGACGCCGGACGCATCGTGTACGGCGGCGGCGCGATCACTCCGGATGTGATCGTAAGACCCGACACGCTCACAGCGGCGGAGCAACGTCTCGTCACCGCGCTCGCGCCGCAGGGGCAGATGTTTCGCACGACGCTGTACGACTACGCGCGCGAGCTGAAGTCGCAGGTGAAGCCGGACTTCGTGCTGCAGCCGGCATGGAGACAGGAGCTGTACCGCAGGCTTTCCGCCGCGGGAGTCAAGGTCGAGCAGGATCTGTACGACCAAGGCGCGAGCGAGATCGACCGCATCCTGCGTGACCGCGTTACGGTAATCGCCTTCGGGGATTCCGCCGCGCGACGCCGCTCGGTCGCGGATGATCGCCAGCTGACGCGGGCGCTCGAGCTGCTCCGCCGGGGACAGTCCCAGCAGGACCTGTTCGCGCTGGCGCGGACTCTGGCCGCGGCACCGAAAAAAGAATAACGGGTTTTGGATCGTGGTTTTTGGCTGCGCGGCTTCATCTGAGCCGCTCGGACCGTAAACCACGATCCAGAAACCTGTTGGCTGCGCTCTCCGGACCGTAAACTTCCGCTGCCCCCCTACCGGAGCGACCCATCGTTACCTCGGCAATAATACTTGGCCTGATCGCGGCCTTCGGCCTGCTCATAGCCACCAAGTCCATAAAGATCATCGGCCAGGCCGAGGTGATGGTGATCGAGCGGCTCGGCCGCTTCAATCGCGTGGCGCGCTCGGGTCTCAACCTCTTGATCCCCTTCGTGGAGCGCCCGAAAACCCTCGACGTGCGCTATCTCGAGTCGGGCCTGCAGGGGAACAAGCTCATGATTTCATCGACGTCGCGAATCGATCTGCGCGAGCAGGTCCTCAACTTTCCGAGCCAGCCCGTAATCACCAAGGACAACGTCACGATCGACATCGACGCGGTGATCTATTACCGCGTGGCTGATCCGCAGAAGGCGATGTACGCCGTGCAGAACCTGCCGTACGCGCTCGAGACGCTGACGCGCACGACGCTGCGCAACATCGTCGGCGAGATGGAGCTCGACTCCACGCTCGGGAGCCGCGACGTGATCAACCGGCGCATGCGCGAGGTCATCGAGGAAGCGTCGATCGGCTGGGGAGTGGATGTCACCCGCGTCGAGCTGCAGTCCATCGAGCCCCCGCACGACATTCAGCAGTCGATGGAATTGCAGATGCGCGCGGAGCGCGAGCGGCGCGCGGCGGTGACCAACGCCGAAGCAGGGAAGCGCGCGGCGATTCTCGAAGCGGAGGGCGTTCGCGAATCCCAGATCCGGCGGGCGGAAGGCGAGAAGGAAGCGTCGGTCCTGCGTGCCCAGGGGCTCGCCGAAGCGCGTCTCGCGATGGCCAACGCGGAAGCCGAAGCGCTGCAGCGAGTGGCCGGCTCGCTACCCGACGGACAGGCGGCGGTGTACCTCCTTGGCGTCAAATATCTCGAAGCCCTGCCGTCGCTGGCGCAGGGAAAGGGCTCGACGATCTTTCTGCCCGTCGAAGCTGCGGGCGTCATGGGGGCCCTCGGAGGACTTCGGGAGCTGCTGGTGCGCGGCGGAAGCGGCGGGGATTCGGCCGTCCCTTCGCAGATCGGACCGCGGCTCGACGGCGGCACGCAGCGGGATCGCTGACTTGTCGATAGATGAGGAGCGCGCTACGCGGATCGCGCGGAGTCATCCTTGCATAACCTGCGGTGAATTCAGCTTCAAGAAGCTTACCGTCAAACCCGCCAGCGACTCACATCGCGAGGAGCTCGGCGAGGCGTGGCACGTCAAACGGATCTGCGGCGTATGCGGAGCACATCAGGAGATCGGAATCGATGCCGAGGGCGACGTAGTCTACGAGTAAAGCGCGGCCTGCTCGCGTGCGCCGCGTTTGTGGCGGCCGCGTGCGCGCCGCCGCCCGCCGGAGTCGTCACTCTTCCCGTTCAGATTCTCGAGGTCCCTTCCGAGGAGTCGCCGGGATTTCACCCTCGCAACGTCTCGATCGTCGAGCCGCCGGGGTTTGGTCGGGCCGTCCAACAGGACACGAGGACGCGCACCGGCCGGCCGGGCTCGAAGTACTGGCAGCAATACGCCCGCTACGAGCTGAGCGCGTCGCTGGACACGGCAAGCCGGCAGCTGGTCGGCGCCGGCAGGATCCGGTACTACAACAGATCGCCGAACGCTCTTAAGCGCGTCGCACTCCACCTCTACCAGAATCTGTATGCGCCGACAGCGCTCCGAAACCGCGCCGTCGCGGTTACGGGCGGAATGCAGATAGCGCAGCTCGCGGCAAACGGGATGCGCCTGCCAGCTCTCGCGAGCAACGACACGTCAACGGTCGGGCACCGCGTCGACGGAACGATTGCCTGGCTGAACCTCGCCGCGCCGCTGGCCGCCGGCGACAGCCTCACTCTCGATGTGCAATGGTCGTTTATGGTCCCGCCGCTCAGCGCGTCGCCGCGCATGGGCCAGGACGGAGAGGTATTCCATCTCGCGTACTGGTATCCCCAGGTTGCGGTTTACGACGATGTGACCGGCTGGCAGACCGATCAGTACATGGGCACGGGCGAGTTCTACATGGGTTACGCCGACTACGACGTGTCGCTGCGGGTGCCTAGCGGCTGGCTCGTTGTCGCGACCGGAGATCTGGCGAACCCGGCGCAGGTTCTTTCGCCCACGGTACGCGGCCGGCTCGACCGGCTGCGCGCGGGTCGTGGAGCGATCGACTCCGGGATCGTGCACGTGGTTTCCGCCGCGGAGCGCGGGCCGGGACTCGCGACCGCCGACGGCGGCGCTGACCGCATGCTCACCTGGCGCTTCACCGCAAGCCAGGTTCGAGACTTTGCGTGGACAACGAGCAGCCGGTACGTGTGGGACGCCGCGCGCGTGAGCGTCGGCGACGCGAACGGAGATGGCACGGGTGACTTTTCGCTGGTCCACGCGCTGTACAGACCGCAGTACACGCTCTGGCGGGAGACCGCGCGCTACGCGCGCCACGCCATCGACTTTCTGTCGCGGTTCCTGTGGCCGTACCCGTATCCACACATGACGGTGGTCGAAGGGCTTGCCGTCGGCGGCGGGATGGAATTCCCGATGACCACCTTCATACTCGGAGCGCCGAGGGATTCGGTCGCGCTGCAGAGCGTGACGCTTCACGAGATCGCGCACATGTGGTTTCCGATGATCGTCGGCTCCGACGAGAAGCGGAACATGTGGCAGGACGAGGGACTTACGAGCTTCAACGATTGGGTCGGCTCGGTGGAATTTTTCCCCGGCATCTCGCCGGCGACGCTGATGGGCACGACGTACCACCGGACGGCCCGCGCCGGCACCGAGCTGGAGGTCATGCGGCACGGCGATCACTACATGCGCGACAACGCCCGAACCGTCGCGGCGTACGACAAGCCGATGGTGGTGCTGCACGCGCTGCGCGGATTGCTCGGTGAAGAGCTGTTCATGCGCGCGTATCGCGAATACGGCCGCAGATGGACCAACCGGCATCCGCAGCCGCAGGACCTGTTCAACACGTTCAACGATGTCACGGGCAGAGATCTGTCCTGGTTCTGGCGGACCTGGTTCTACGAGACGTGGACCCTCGATCAGGCGATAGCCGGCGTGGAACGATCGGGAGACCAGCTGCTCGTTACAGTCGAGGATCGCGGCTTAGCTCCCATGCCGGCGCGCCTTGTCATCACGCGATCGGACGGAACGACCGAACGAGCGGAGATTCCTGTCGAGGTGTGGCTGCGCGGACAGTCCCGCGCGGTTCACGCGGTACACGGCGCCGGCACTGTAACCCGGATCGAGATTGACCCGGAGATGGTGTTCCCTGATCTGGACCGGACGAACCAGAGTTGGAGTCCGTAAGGGAGAAGCGCTGGTAGCTCCCAGCCATACGCTGCTACTAGCGCTCCTCCCCGCGGAACCCCGGCCAAATCGGCGGGTATACCCCTTCGCCAGAGCCTCAACTGCGGCCAGGTGCGGCCAGGCCCCCGGAACATCTGGTTACAGCCCTTCCAGGGGCTGTTACATTACAGAAGCAGCGAGCTCGGCTCCCGTCCAAGGGGCCTCGGGCGTCGCTTATTGGAGGATTTGAATGCGTAAGCCTCGTCCCGCGACGTACAACCCCGCTCAAGCGCTCAGCCTCATTACCCACGATCGACATGGCAAGCCGCTGAGCTGTCCTTCCTGCTCCGGATCGATTTCCCGACACCCCGACCAGGAACCCCCGCCGGTAACCACGCACGTAACGCTGACCTGCAAGGAATGCGGTCGCGTTGCCCGATACATCGCCGGAGCCGCGTAACTCCGTTCGTGCACAGAAATTGCCGCGTCTGAGAGCATCAGTCCGGCGCACTTCACCAGGCCGGTGCCGGGCGCGTACGGAAAGGGCGGGAGGCAAGGGAAATGGAAAGGATCACGGGGACTGTGAAGTGGTTCAACGACGCGAAAGGATTCGGATTTATCTCGCGTGAGGGCGGTCCGGATGTTTTCGTCCACTTCAGCGCCATTCAGGGAAGCGGCTTCAAGTCGCTGGCAGAAGGCGACAAGGTCGAGTTCGAGATCGTGCAGGGTCAGAAAGGCCCGCAGGCCGGCGAGGTGACCAAGGCCGAATAGCTGGTCGCCGCGCGCACAGCCGACACACTGACGCCCCGCCATGCGGGGCGTTTTGCCATCCCCGCCTGCGTCACGACGCCTGTTCAGGAGCGTACATTCGCGGACCGGTGGCGAGCATGTGTCTTGCTCGTTAGCCTCTCCCCTACCAAATAGAAACGGAGCTCCTGGAATGGCGGCAATCTGGAAAGGCTCGGTCACCTTCGGCCTGGTGAACATCCCCGTCGAAGTGAAGACCGCCGTGCGGGAAGATCACATCAGCTTCCGGATGCTCCACGCGACGGACATGTCTCCCATCAAGTACGAGCGGCTCTGCCAGGAAGAGGGAGAGCCGGTGCCCTGGAACGAGATCGTCAAAGGGTACGAATACGAGAAGGGCAAGTTTGTCGTGATGACCGACGACGACTTCAAGGCCGCCGCCGTCGAGTCGTCCCGCACGATCGACATCCTCGATTTCGTGAAGCAGGAAGAGATCGACCCGCGCTTTTTCGAAACGCCCTACTTCCTCGTTCCCGCCAAGGGGGGCGAGAAAGCCTATGCCCTCCTCCGCGCCGCGATGAAAAACGCGGACGCGGTCGGTATCGGCAAGATCATCATGCGCACCAAGCAGCACCTCGCCGGAATCAAAGTCGTTGGCGACGCGCTCGTCATGGAGATCATGCGCTTTTCCAACGAGCTCGTGGATCCGGTGGAGTACAACTTCCCGGGAGAAGACACCGTTCGTCCGCAGGAGCTGCAGATGGCCGAGATGCTGGTCGCCAATCTCACGGAGCAGTTCAGCCCGGAGAAATACACCGACGACTACCGCGAAAAGCTGATGAAGGTCATAAATGCCAAAATGAAGGGCAAGAAGATCAAGTACGAAGAGCCGGACGAAGAGGAAGACACCGGCGTGCTCGACCTCATGTCACGGCTGCGCGAAAGCTTGGAGCAGGGAAGCGGCGGGAAAAAAGCGAAGCGGAGCGCAGCGAAGGCGGAGCCTGACGGAGACAACGAGGCAGAGCCCGTGCAGAAGAAGGCGAAGCCCTCCAAGAAGCGAAAGACCGCCTAAACGGAAGCGCATCCCATGGCGCGCGCCAAGACACCGCGCGAAAGCGCCGGAGCGAAGGCCGGCAAGACGAAAGCCGCCGCCGAGCAGCTGACGGAGTACCGCCGCAAGCGGGATTTTTCCCGCACAGGCGAGCCCGATGGCGGCGCTTCAGTAAAAACGGCACGCAAGTCGCCGAAAAAAGGGGTGCGGTTCGTGATCCAGAAGCACGCGGCGAGTCACCTTCATTTCGATCTGCGGCTTGAGCTCGACGGCGTAATGAAGAGCTGGGCAGTTCCGAAAGGGCCCAGCATCGATCCGACCGTGAAGCGGCTCGCCATGCAGGTCGAAGATCACCCGATCGACTACAACACATTCGAGGGAACGATCCCCGCCGGCCAGTACGGGGGCGGCACGGTCATGCTCTGGGACCGAGGCACCTACTCGGCCACTCCGGAGCCGGCGGACGACGATGAGGAGCTGCTCCGCGCCGGATACACGAAAGGCGATTTCAAGATTCACTTCCACGGCGAGCGCATGCACGGGTCGTACGTGCTCGTCCGAATGAAGGGCGACCGCTTCGGATCGTCCGATAAGCCGCAATGGCTTTTTATCAAGCACCGTGATGAATACGCCGGACGCGAGGACATCGTGGAGCAGCACGACACGTCGGTGGTGACGGGACGCACCATGGAGGAGATCGCCGCGGATAAAAAAGGCAAGGTGTGGGACACCAATCGCGGCGACGCGGCTGAAGCAAGGAAGGCGGCGCGCAGCGGAACGAATGAGCAGCCCCGCAAGGCATCGGCGCGCGCGGAGCCCGGACCGGTGAAGCTCCCGAAAGTTCTCGATCCCATGTTCGCCAGCGTCGGCACCGCGATTCCGCGCGGCGATTGGACGTTCGAGCCCAAGTACGACGGGGTGCGAGTGCTCGCCTTCTGCACCGCGAAGGACGCGCGCCTCGTGACGCGCAATGGCCACGACAAGTCGCGCCAGTTCCCCGAGATCGCCGAGGCGTTGCGCAAGGTTGCGTCTTCCGCGCGACGGGATTTTGTGCTCGACGGGGAAGTCGTGGCCCTGAAGAACGACGAGCCCGTGCGATTCCAGGAGCTGCAAGGGCGGATGCACGTGACGGACGACAGCGCGATCGCAAGACACCGCGAGGGGTCGCCCGTCGGCATCTGCCTGTTCGACATTCTGCTCGACGGAAAAGACCCGCTCCTCCGCGAGCCGTGGAGCGAGCGTCGCGCCCGCCTGGAAAAGCGCATCGCGACTCGCACATCCAGCGTCGTCCGCCTCGGCGACACGGGCAGCGATGGGGAGAAGCTGCTCGCGCTCGCGAACAAGCAGGGTTGGGAAGGGATCATCGCGAAGCGCCGCGACTCCGTGTACGAGCCTGGCGTGCGCTCCCGCACATGGCTCAAGTTGAAGATTGAATTCCGGCAGGAGTTTGCCGTCGGCGGCTTCACGGAGCCGCGCAACAGCCGCTCGCACCTCGGCGCAATCCTCCTGGGGTACTACGACGGCGACGACTTTCTCTACGCCGGGCACACCGGCGGAGGATTCAGCCGGCAGTCGCTCGAAGACATGCACAAGCTGCTCGCGCCCCTCGAGCGCGACACAGCGCCGTTCAACGTCACGCCGAAGACCAACGAGCGGGCGCACTGGGTCAAGCCGAAGATCGTGGTCGAAGTGAAGTTCAGCGAGTGGACGGCCGACGGAAGGCTCCGGCAGCCCATCTACCTCGGAATCCGCACGGACAAGTCGGCCCGGGAAATCACCCGCGAGGCGATGAGCGTACAACCGGGAGCGAAGGACCCAGCGATGGCGAAAACGAAAGCAAAGGCGAGCAAGACCGCGGCTGCGCCAAAACGGAAAGCCCTGCCCGGGCTGGCTAAGGCCACTGGCAAGCTCATCGCGCTGGCTACGCCGCCGGCGACGCTGCGGGCGGACGCAGCCCGTGTGCTCGATCAGATCGACGAGCTTTGCGCCAGCGACAAACGAGGAACGCTCGACTTCGGCAAAGGCCGGACGCTCTCCGTGACCAATCTGGCGAAGGTGTTTTTCGAATCCACGAGCCATACCAAAGGCGACTTGCTGCGGTACTACACGCTGATATCGCCTTTCATTTTGCCGACGGTCACTGATCGCCCGCTGATTTTGAAGCGTTTTCCCAATGGCATCCACGGGCAGGCGTTTTATCAGCAGAATGCGTCGAACGACACGCCCGATGGCGTGCGAGTCGAGATCGTCACCAACGACGAGGGAGAGCGGCAGCGACGCATGGTGGGCGGCGATCTGCTGACGCTTCTTTATACGATTCAGCTCGGCGCGGTATCGGTCGATCCCTGGCACTCGCGCCTTCCCAAGCTCGATTACGCGGATTACTCGATCATCGACCTCGACCCCGGGCCGAAGGCCAAGTTCAGTCGCGTCGTGCAGATCGCGCAGTGGGTGAAGGAAGTTCTCGATGAGCTGGGCCTGCACGCCGGAATCAAGACGTCAGGCTCGACCGGGTTGCATGTGTACATGCCGCTTCCCCCGCAAACTCCGAACGATGCGGCGACCCTGATGGCGCAAATCGTCGCCGAGCGCGTAGCGCGCGAGCATCCAAAAGAGGCGACGGTCAAGCGATTCGTGAAGGACCGCGGCGACGCGACCGTGTACGTGGACTACCTGCAGAACATCAAGGGCAAGACCGTGGCCGGTGCGTACTGCGTGCGCGCACGCGAAGGGGCGACCGTATCGACCCCCATCGAGTGGGACGAGCTCGATGAGAGACTCGATCCGCGGGACTTCACCATCGACTCTGTCATGGAGCGCTTCGCGGAGAGGGGAGACATCTGGGCGACTGCGATGAAGAAGAAGAACTCGCTGAAGAAGCTCGTCTCATCCAAAAAGAAGTGACCCTGCCCCTCGAGCACGACTACGCTCCAATGGAGGCGAAGTCGGCCGAGGACATCCCGGCCGGGCCTCAGTGGCAGTACGAACCCAAGTGGGACGGCTTTCGCTGTGTGGCGTTCCGCGACGGAGACGAAGTCGAGCTGCGGTCCAAGTCGGGTCAGTCGCTGACGCGCTATTTCCCGGAGGTGGCGGATTCCCTGCGATCGCTCCCGGCCAGGCGCTTTGTTCTGGATGGTGAGATCGTCGTTCCAGTCGGGAAGGCACTGTCGTTCGATGCTTTGTTGATGCGCATTCATCCCGCGGACAGCCGCGTGCGCAAGCTCGCCGCCGAAACGCCGGCCCATATGATCGTCTTCGATTTGCTGGTGGACGAAAAGGGGCCAGCGCTTGTGACCCTGCCGCTAGAGGAGCGGCGCCCTGCGCTGGAAGCGTTCGCGAAAAAACACCTGCAAGACACCGGCACGGTCCAGCTGTCTCCCGCGACCTCCGATGAATCCGTCGCGCGCAGCTGGCTGAAAGGGCGTGGCGGGCTCGATGGCGTAATCGCGAAGCGGATCGATCTCCCGTACCGGACCGGCGATCGCACCGGCATGCAGAAGATCAAGCGCATGCGAACCGCCGACTGCGTGGTGGGCGGTTTTCGCTACGCCAGCGGCTCGCGAGTGATCGGGTCTATGCTGCTGGGCCTGTACGACGACGGCGGCCTGCTCCACCATGTGGGTTTCACGTCCTCGTTCACCAACGCGGCACGAAAGGATCTCGTCCCGAAGCTCGAGAAGCTCATCGGTCCCCCGGGCTTCACCGGACAGGCGCCGGGCGGACCCAGTCGCTGGAGCAGCGCGCGCTCATCCGAATGGGAGCCGCTCAAACCCAAGCTGGTGGTCGAGGTTCAGTACGACCATTTCTCCGGCAGCCGCTTCCGTCACGGCACCAGGTTCCTGCGCTGGCGGCCGGACAAAGCGCCGCGTCAATGCACCACCGATCAGGTCGAGCCGGAAGGCGTGTCGTCGCTCACCCTGCTCAGCGATGGAAAAAAGCCTGCGAAAAAACAAAGGACCGGAGACATCTCCGGTCCACGATCCACCAGGACCAGCGCGTCCGCCGACTAAAAGCCGCTGGCGGCACGGAGCGGAAGCTCCATCTGCGTGCGCTCGGCCTGGGTCATCCCGCCGTCATACAACGGGTCGTTGGTCTCGTCGAGGAGATGGGTGAGCGTGTAGAAGTAGTGCAGCGCGTGAACCGGCGCCGTGTGGCCGTAGCCGTCGGCCTTCGCGATCGTCGTTGCTTCTTCTCGAACCCGCCGCGGCAGCTTGGCCGCGTGCGAAAGCGCGAGGAGTCGTCTGATCTCCCCGGAATTTCGTGCAAGCATCGCCGCGCACAGTGAGTCTACATAGGCCAACATGCGCACCTCCGTAGCGGATCTGGTGCTTAACGCCCTTGGGTACGTTAAGCCACATTGCAACTAATACACCGGACGCTGGAATAGTTTCTCCCGGGTCCGTGTCGGAAATGCTACTAATGTGTCACAAAGAGATACCGGTCGCTGGCCCCAGGGTCAGGGGCGCCGGATGCCGCTCCCAAGCCTTGCCGGGGGGATGCTGATCGGGAGCGTCGCAGTGATGGGTATCTCGCCCAGGAGGGCGCGGGCCGCAGCGATCTGCGAGACCGGAACTCCGCTCCACGCAATGAGATACGCCGGCGCCGATGGTATTTGCCCGAGGAGGTACGGGTTACCGAAGGCGACAACAACCGGCTTCCGGGCTCCCAGGGAGCGCCGTGCTACGAAATCCACGAACGGCTGTGGAGCACCAACCGTGGTCACGTCCCAGCCCTGCCCCACGTACGAGCCCACAATCGTCACGTCCGACGAATCCGCCGCCGCATTCATGCGTGACAGGGAGCCGGCGATGTCGTCGGCCGGAACGAAAATCGTACGGAGACCGGGGAATCGACGTCTCAGCTCGCCGTTGAAAGCGGCACCCGCGGCCAGGTCTGCACGCCGCGCAACGGTAATGGACACGACCCGCGCAGTGGGAGATGCAGGGAGTGGAACCTGCGTCAGGTCGTCCTTGACGAGGACCATGGACCGGTCGGCGATGGTACGCGCGACCGCAAAGTTCGCGCTGTCGCCAACGACAGCCCGTACCGAATCCAGGGCGACCATGCTATTCCGCTGCAGCCCCATCTGCTGCTTGAGGGCGAGCAGGCGGCGGACAGCGAGATCGATCGTCGCTTCGGTGTAGCGCTTTTCCGTTACGCCCTCGACGATCGCGTCGATCGTCGCGCGCACGTCGAGCGGCTGGATCAGCACGTCCGCCCCGGCCGCGACGGCGCGCTTGGTCGCTTCTGTCGCGCCGAATTGATCGAGAACTCCGCGCATGTCCATCGCGTCGGAGATGATTACGCCCTTGAACCCCATCTCGTCTCGCAGCAGCTCCGTCATCACTGCATGAGAAAGAGTCCCGGGCACGCCCGTGGAATCGAGCGCCGGCATTACTCCGTGAAAGGACATGATCGCGCCCACGCCTGCCGCGATCGCCGCTCTGAACGGAACGAACTCGAGGCTGTCGAGCCGCGCGCGGCTGGCGGTCACGACCGGGAGCGCGAGATGGGAGTTGATCGACGTGTCGCCATGACCGGGGAAGTGCTTGCCGGTCGCCAGCATGCCGTGCTCCTGAAGGCCGCGTATGAACGCAGCGCCCAACGTCCCATCCAGGCGTGGATCCTCACCGTACGAGCGGACGTTGATGACCGGATTGGCGGCGTTGCTGTTGACGTCGAGGATCGGAGCGTACGCGATGTGAATGCCGAGCGCTCTTCCCTCGATCGCCGTTACGCGGCCCTGCTCGTACGCAAGCTGCGCGTCGCGCGCCGCGCCCAGGGCCATCTGCGTCGGAAAGAGGACCGCGCCACCCAGATCGATCGCGTTCGGCACGAAATACCCGCCGCGCGCGCGGAAACCGGCTCCGAACTCCAGGTCGGCGCCAATCAGAAGCGGGACTTTGCTCAACCGCTGCATCGCGTTCAGCTTGGCGGCGATCTCGGTCGGTGATCCAACGGAGATCGTGTAGCCGCCCACCTTGTCTTCGGTGATCTCGCGCGCAACGCGACGCCATTGCGGCGAGTCGAGCGGCGTGTAATCGCCGAGGACCGTGGGCCACACCATCTGCGCGGCTTTCTCGCGCAGCGTCATCGTGGCCAGGACCGAGTCGGCCCAGCGCGAAACGGGCGCCGCAGCGCTCGACTGTGGCGGGCGAGCTGGCGCCGTCGCACAAGACAGGGACGCCGCCGCGCAAAGAAGCAAGCGAAGCTTCATGAGGTTTTCAGTGTGTGATCGTCCCTTGCTTGCTCGTATCGATCTCCTCGCTCCTGCCGCTGGCGAAGAGGAACGCCTCCATCTGCTTCGTAAGGAAGCCGCGAGCCTGGGGGTCCATCAGGTTCAGCCCGTAATGGTTGATGAGCATCATCTGCTGCTTAACCCACGCCGCCCAGCATTCCTTGCAGATCTGCTCCCCGGCCCGTGCTCCTACCGGACCGGGAAACGGCGCTTTCTCGAACCCTTCGCGCGTCTCGCCGCAGCGAGCGCACGTGACCATTGCGGGCACGTGGCGCTACGAGCGGGCGTATTCGATCTTGGCGAGTCCGAAAAGCTGAAGCAGCCTGAGGTACGTCCATCCGATGTCGAACTCGTACCACTTCGCCTTGAACTTCGCGGAGTGTGGATCGGCGTGGTGATTGTTGTGGAGCTCCTCGCCGCCGAGCCAGATGGCGATCGGCAGGATGTTCCGGCTGTGGTCCTTCACGCTGAAGTTGCGGTAGCCGACGGCGTGACCGACGCCGTTGATGATGCCCGCGGCCCAGAACGGAATCCACAGCATCTGAACGCCCCACACGAGCGGGCCCACGAAGAAACCGAACAGGTAGATGTCTACGGCGAGCATGACGAGAATGCCGAGCCAGTTGAGCGGCGTCAGCAGCTGGCGCTCGAGCCAGTCGGTCGGCGTTCCCTTGCCGTACTTCTCGAGCACGCCGGGCTGGTTGACCGTCTTCCTGTAGTAGAGCGCGCCCTTGAGGACGATGTTGCGCAGTCCCTCCAGGAGCGGGCTGTGCGGATCGCCCTCACGATCGGCGAACGCGTGGTGCTTGCGGTGGCAGGCGACCCACTCCTTCGTGATGATGGAGGTCGACATCCAGAGCCAGACGCGCATCGGCACCGCGGCCAGCGAATGGATCTTGACGCTGCGGTGCGTCTGCGACCTGTGCAGGAAGAGAGTTACGCAAACGTTCGTGAGGTGACCGGCGACGATGACGAATACGACCGGTATCCACCACTCACTGGCCCAGCTGGCGAAATAAGGCATTTAATCAAGCTCCAATGGACGGAAGGACGAGCCCTCCGCTACAACTTAGGTTTCCTTGCCGGAAATAAAGCGCTCCGAGGCCGTTGATGGGTCCCGGAGCGTTATACAGAATTTAACCGGTTTTGGTCCAAGTTGCTAGTGCGGCAGAAGGGGTTAACTCTCTTGTTTCCAGAGGGTTGGGTTGATGCAAAGAATGTGCGCCGCCGCAGGGTGGCGATCCTCAGAACCCCATTGAAACGCGCAGGCCAATCCCTCCCGAGCCCGTCGACCGCACCGCGGCCTTGAACGGAAGTGCCAGTGGTTCCCAGCGCTCTACGCGCCGTACAAGTCCCACGACCGTGCCAAGAGCCAGGCCCACGACGCCGATGGCCGCACCGCCCCAAGCCATCTCTTCTTCGCGGCTGTCGGATGCGAGTAAGCAGTCGAAAATCCCTCCTTGTGGCTCGCACTCTTCGTATGTCATGGCGCCGGCCGCAGCGCCGGCCGCGGCGCCGGCCGCAAACCCGATCCCCATATGCTTCCACAGCTGCTTTCGCGTTCCCGCGCTAGTCTCGATTCGGGTGGCATCGCTCAAGGCGATGGTTCGACGCGTCCCTGCCGATATGAAGGTCACAGAGTCGACCCATACAGCTTCGATGCTTCCGATCTGCTTCTTCAACCCATGATCCGGAGCGGTAATTCGTACGCGCGCGCCGGCTGCAAGCGTCGGTTCCTGCCCCGCGGCGCTGGTTGCGCAAAGCATCCCAAGCAAAGCGAGAATGGAAACAGTTCCCTTCATGATCGTCTCCCGTTGGTTTAAGGCGGGCCACATCGGATTCTCCGCCGGTTTGAGTGTGCTCCAAGCATCGGCGCCGGCACCCGCCGGCACGATACGTCTAATGACGTAGGCGTTTGGTGGTTCTTGCACCGCAACCACTGCTCCGCTACCGTGCCCCAATGCGCGAGCGAGGGAAAGCCGACAAGCAGATCGCGGGCTGTGCCACGCAAGAAGGCACCGAACGGTACCGCGGCCGATTTGGTGCCTCGCGCGCGCAAGACTTCTTCCGGCCGCTCGCGGACGTGCTCAGCGTCTCGTCGATCGGGCTCGGCACCTACCTCGGCGACTGCGACGACAAGACGGACGCGGATTATGTCGCGACCACGATGCTCGCACTCAGTTCAGGGATAAATCTCCTGGACAGTGCCATCAACTACAGATGCCAGCGCTCGGAGCGCGCGCTGGGCTCGGCGCTGCGCGCAGCGGTCGGTGCCGGCGAAATCCGGCGGGACGAGATCGTAGTGTGCAGCAAGGCAGGCTATATCCCGCTCGACGGAACTCCACCGCCCACACGCCGGGATTACGACGCGCTGCTCAAGGCGCAGTACTTCGATACCGGGATTGTTACGCCGGGACAGATCGTCGCCGGGGGACACTGCATCGCGCCGAGCTACCTCTCGGACCAGATCCAGCGCAGCCGCCGCAACCTCGGCGTCTCCACGATCGACATCTATTACCTCCACAACCCGGAACAGCAGCTCGACTCGCTATCACGAGACGAGTTCGCCACGGCGATACGTGAGGCGTTCTCGCAGCTGGAGCGGGAAGTGGCCGACGGAAACATCGGCTGCTATGGATGCGCGACGTGGAACGGATTTCGGGCGAAGCCGGGAGACAAGTCCCATCTCGCCGTCACCGAGCTGCTGAAAATCGCGGAAGAAGTGGGCGGGGCGGATCATCACTTTCGCGTGATACAGCTCCCGATCAGCCTTGCCATGCCCGAAGCCGTGAGGATACCGACACAGCCAGTCGGGAACACGCTGGTTCCGTTGCTCCAGGCCGCAAACGACCTGGGCATGGCCGTCATCGCAAGCGCCCCGCTGATGCAGGGCCAGCTCACCCATGGGCTCCCGGCAAAGCTGGCCGAAGCCTTCCCGCTGCTGACCACCGACGCCCAGCGCGCGGTTGCTTTCGTTCGCTCGCTACCCCGGGTGACTGCGGCACTCGTCGGCATGAAACGTCAGCCTCATCTGCAAGAACAGCTGAAGGCCGTCGAGCGGTGAGCGCGGCCGGAGCGAATGGCTACCTCCCGGCCGCACTCTCGATGCGTCGATCGCGCCTTAGCGCGTGACTACCAGCGGTGTGGCCTTCAGACTGAGGTTGTGATTCACGCGGAGTCCCGCGATCCCGTCAGTCTGGAGCTGCAGCGCGGACTTGCTCAGCGCGCCCGCTACCACGTTGTTGACGACGAACTTCACCGAATCGCCGCTCACGCGTACCTCGAGTCGGTACGTCTGCTTACCCTGGGCATCGGCAACCGGCACTGACTCCGTCTTGCGCCACGCGATCAGGTCTCTGGTGGCGTCGCCATCGCGATGCTTCACCAGCATCTCGCCCGTGCCGGCAACCACGAAGTACATGTACTTCTGAGTCGGCGCGGCCAGATTCTGCCCGCCGAACATCAGCCCGAACGCTTCCCGATGCCGCGGAGCAGCCAGCTGCTCGATCGTCGAGGAGATTGTGTAGTTCCCGGTTGCGGCATCCTTGGCCGCGTAGATGATGTGCGCGGGGCCGGTGGTAATTTCCCAGCTGTTGCCGGATACCACATACTTGGCATCCGAGACATTTGTGTTCGCCTTGTCCGCGCGACCGAGGTACCCGGCAGGCAGCCCACTGGCACCGGTGGGCGTCAGATCGGGGTCGGCATCCGACTGTGCAGCCGGCGCGGCGGCTCCAGTGTCGATGCCCCCGCCGCTACCGGACGAGGTGCAGGCTGAGAACAGCAGGCCGGCGATGAGTACGGTTATGCGCATTTTTCAACCTCGTGGGAGACAGGGGATAGGGCTCCAAAAATGCCCGCTCGGGGAACTTACTTAGTTTGTGTGCGCGAATCTTGCTATCTGGCAAGGGAAACAACCCTCCTCAACAGGAGCAGACATCAATGGCGGCGAAAAAGTCATCGCGGAGCAAGTCCGCGGCACGTGGCAAGTCGAAGCGGACCGCGAAGCGAAGCTCGGCCAAACGCAGCTCGGCGAAGCGGAGCTCAACGAAGAGAAGCTCGGCTAAACGCAGCATGGGCAGGAAGAGCTCGGCCAAGCGTAGCTCGGCGAAGAAGAGCTCGACCAAGCGCAAATCTGCGAAGCGCAGTTCGGCGAAGCGCAGCAGCGCGCGCAAGTCGTCGGCACGGCGCTCATCGAAGCGGAGCCCCACCCCACGGGCACGGGCACGCTCGATGGTCAAGCGCACCAAGCGCGTGGCTTCCAGCGTGGCGAAACAAGCTGTCGATCTAGCCCAATCGGCAGGGCACAAGATCAGCTCGACCGCAGGGTCCGTTACGGACCGCTTCTAGACGGGCCCGGCACCACGGATGAGGCCCCTCTCGACGAGGGGCCTCTTTTTTTTCAGGCCATGTGGCTCGTGAACCAACCCGTGACTCTCGCCAGTACTGTCTCGCGATCGTAATCCACGGTCAATATGTGCCCGCCTCGCTCCACGAAAACGAGATCTTTCTCCTTGGCGGGTATCGCGGAGTACGCGTACTCGGCGACGTGGCCGGCAACGCGATTGTCCAACCGGGACTGCATGATCAGCGTCGGGGCGCGGACCGAGCGCAGCGCTTTCCGGGCAGTTCGCGAGAGGGTCAGCAGCTGGCGCAGAGCGCTCGCGGTCGTCACCCCGTAGGCCAGATTCTTCGCGCGCTCCACGGGGTCGAGGATAGACCTGCTGCTCGTCGCCCTGAACTCACCGGCGAACGGACCCCACACGCGGTGGAGGAGCGCCGCTGCCGCGAGAGTGCGCGGCATTCCGACATAGGGAGCCAGAAGAACCAATGCCGGTAAGCGGGGCGCATCAGCCGCGATGGTGGCCGCAATCGCTCCACCCATCGACAACCCGCCCAGACCAACGCTGCCGAACGAGGCCTTCATCGCCAGATACTCGGCGCGCGCGAACGAGATCCACTCGCTGGCCCGCGATCTCGAGAATTCCCCCACAGTCCGGCCATGGCCAGGAAGGAGCGGTGCCCTGACCGTAAACCCGGCGGCATGCAGTCCCGAGGCGATGTAGCCGAGCGTCTGAGGGGTGTCCCCGAATCCGTGCAGCAGCAACACCGCGGAATCGCCGGTTCCGCGAAGCTCGATGGGCTCTGCGCCAGCTATCAGACCGGCGATAATGCGAGTTGGCCGCGGTGGATGACGTACGACTCTCCTTTCCGCTCCGCCACGCCCGACCCCACGAGACGCCCCAGCGCGAGGGAGATCGACTCGCGCGTCGCACCAACCATCTCGCAGATGAGTCTGTAGTCCGAAGGTGAGACGACGAGCGTGCCATTTGCCTTCATCGACGGATCGCGGCTCAGACGGTCCAGCGCCGCACGCAACCGCGCGTCCACAGAGGCCGACGCGAAGTCATGAAGGCGTCCGAGAATGGCCGCGCGCTCGGCTACCATTTGGCTAGACAGGCTGATCGCGCAGGCCGGTTGCTCCCGGACAAGCGCGCGATAGCCGTCGAAGTTGAGATGCAGCGTCTCGCTTTGCACTGCGGCATAGGCGTTGGTCGCATAAGATGCGTCGGGACACAGGCCTTCGCAGCCGAAAGTCTCCCGCTCGAAAGCGACCCATGACACGAAATCGCGCTTGTTGCGGCCGCTGTTGCTCAACACGATGCGGCCGGCGAGAACGATGAACAGTCCGTTCGCCCGCGCGCCTCTTTCGTACAGCGCGAATCCCAGCGGCCAGTTCGCCTTCGCGCCGAACGTCGCGAGGATCTCGAGATCGTCACGCGTGAGCTGCCCTGGCTGGGAATGTCCCTTCTTCGACATTGGATGCACCGGTTGACCACCGGTCACTCTTGCAATCGTCGCGCCTGTTCGAAATCACTCCTCCATCTCCATCAGCGCATGGCGGAGAGCGGCTCGCAGCGCGTGCTCCCGGTCGGACTCCGGCGGCAGGCCGCCCGAGATTTTGGAGAATGTGGCCAGCATCTCGTCGTCGATGAAGGCGTCGCCCGGCGCGGGGACCCCGAGTCCATCGAGCGATCTAAGTGCTACCGCTCGAAGCAGTTCCACTGTCGAAGCGGACAAGCCGGCGAGGCTTCCCGGCAACGAGCGGACGCGCGGGGCGTCACGCATTCGCTTTGGCGCGTCGAACAGGGCGGTGACAGGCGCGAGGGACACTGCGAATGATCCTTCGTTGTGCTCGCGCCACTCCGCCACGACGCCCCGGCGGCGAAGGGAGAATAACAGCTTCTCCACCGCCGGCCTGACGACCGGGACACCACCTTCGCTGGATTTTCCGCGCCCCGTTATCACGAGCACGTCGCCCGCCTGCGCCATCTGTCGCTCGCGAAGCCATGATTCGGTCCGCGAGGTCGCCTCCGAAGCGGTCGGCAACGTCGCGCGAAGGTTCAGCGTGCGACCTGGCCCGAAGGAGGCTTCGTCGAGCGCCCGCAGTGCCCCGGCCGCTCCCGGTCCCCGCGGTGCACGGCTTCTCCGCGACATCGCGGACGAACGCTAGCGGAGGGCCGCGTTCAGCGTCACTCCGTCGAGTCGCTCCATGGGTGTCACGCCGAGGGCTCGCGCGAGAGTAGGCGCCATGTCGACGACGCGCGCAGTCTGGGAATTCATTCCCTTTCGGAACTGCGGGCCGAGAAAAATGATCGGCACCCGCGCGTCGTAGTCGTGCGGCGTTCCATGCGTGGCGTACGTTCCGGCGCCCCAGTAGCTGTACGGCGTGAGAGTGACAACCAGCGCCGCGTCGTCGTCGTCCGCGAACATGTGCAGCCACCGCCGCGCGACGTAGTCCTGCACGGTGTCTCGACGTGCCAGCTCGCTGGGTCGATCCACCCGGAGCACGCCCGGGATGCGAGCTGTGCTGTCGGCGAACGAGGCGATCAGCGCACTGACGTCGACGCTCCCCAGAGCTGCCCGGTTGAGTGTCAGCGCACCGGAGCCGAAGGCGATCGCGGTCGTGTCCCCGCCAGCGTCACGAATCATCTGGCGCGCGCGGGCCATGACGGGGCCGATGTAGACGTGCGTCGCCTGAGGGTTCTTGATCCTCCCACTCACCTCTATGTATGGGGCGACGCCGTGATCCCCGGTCAGGGCAATGACGACGTTCCCGCGGCCGCGCACCGCAAACAGGGAGTCGAAGAACGCGCCGAGCATGCGGTCGAGCCGCAACATGTGATCGTGAATCTCCCTCGAGTCCGGACCGAAGGCGTGCCCGGTTCCATCCATCCCGGACAGTGAGACCGCGAGCATGTCCGTTCTTCCGCCGCCGCCCAGCTGCATCCTGTTCACTCCCTCCAGGGCGAGCTGGAGCGTTACCTCATCGATCCATGGATAGTTCGGCAGCAGGTAGGCGATCGTCTCCGGATTGCTGGACGCAACGTGCGGAAATACGATGTCGCGCCCGAGATTCTCGATCGGCACGCTGTCCGGCTCGCTGTACGCGCTCCCGGGAAGGAGCAGGTCCCACGATTTTCCGGCATAGCTCTGCGGAATCCGCCGCTCGTTGAACTCGCGCACCCACTGCGGGAGCTCGGAGGCGTAGTAGCTGCTCGTAACGAAAGCGCCATTGCCTGCGCCCGTGCGGGCCGGCGAGTACCAGAATACCTGCGCCTTGCTCTTTCCGACGGGCAGAATCGCTCCGCGGTCCTTTCGTGATACCGACAGGACGCGGGTCGACGGATCACGGGCGAGCATCCAGTCTGTAAGCGTGGTGCCCACGAACCGGTGGGGCGACGCGCCCGATCCGGCCGTGCCCGTCAGCGTGGTCGCGCCATCGGACACGCCGGCGCTGTTCGACGCGATTCCAGTGTGCACGGGGAAGCGCCCTGACATTGTGCTCGCATGGCCGGGCGCGGTCTCGGTGATGGCGTGGTCATGGTAGCCGTTCTGAAACACCGCGCCGTCGCGGTACAGCAGCCCGAGGCCGCCGCTGAGCTGATGCTTCCACCGGTCGTAATACTCGGGGAGCAATTGATCGACGGTAATGAACACCACCAGCGTCGGTCGCGTTGCCGACGGAGCCGGCTGCATTGAGGGCGCGCATCCGGCCAGCGAGAGCGCGCAAACGGCGGCGAGAGAGAGGAGGGGCATAATCATGGCTTTGGTGAGAAGACTCGAGGACTCCCAAATGCGCTGGTGACGGCGATGCGCCATCCGCCCGGGGTTTTCACGAACACACGCTCGGAGATTCCGCTGCTTACCGAGTCGCCGTTCCTGACATCGTACCGGTAGCTGCCGTACACGACCCCGGCAGCCAGCGGCACCACGGTCAGGTCGCGCGCCATGAGGGTGTCGGGCCAGCTCGTGCTCGTGCGCGCGGGCCAATCGTCGAAGCCAAGCTCCAATCCGTCGACGCCATTGCGCGCCAGGCGCGGGCTCTGAAGGTAGGTCGCGATGTACCGATCCCGGTCGCGCTTGTGAATCGCGTCGATGTTCTCGCGAAACAGCGCCAGCGCTTCGACGCTGTCAGCGGCCGCGAACGTGATCGGAGCTGACGGCGCTACGGTCGCGGTCGCGCACGCCGCGGCTCCGAGCGTGAGAGCAAAAATGGCGAAGGCTGGTCGTGTCATCGTAGGGGGGGAATGGTTCAGCGTGATCCCGTACGATACAGCAAGGCCGTCCCCCGTGCTACGCGGCCGCCTCCAACCGCTCCGCGGCAACCAGCGAGCGCGACACACAGACCTCGTCGCAACGGATCCTGCGGGGGCAGCGGAGGCAGTCACGCCGGATTTTTTCCGGATACGCCGCGCGGTCGGCGATCGAATAACCGGCCGATTCGAAGAACGCCGGAGTCAGCGTCAACGCGAACAGCTCGTGTATCCCGCGCTTGGCCGCCAGATCCTCCACCTTGCGCACGATCCGCTTGCCCAGGCCGGTGCCATGCGCTGCGCGCTCGATCGCGAGTGAGGATACCTCGGCGAGGGATGGCGAGTACTCCTTCAACGCGCCGCACCCCAGCAGCTTCCCGCGTACGGTCACCGCTACCACAAAGTCGTCGATCGCATGCGCGACCGAGTCCAACGTGCGGGGGAGCATGATCCCCTCCGACGCGTAGCCGTTGACCAACTCCACTATCCCATCGGCATCGGCTCGTCGCGCCGGGCGAATGAGGACCTCGTCCTGCCTCGGCGCAAACGCCCGAACGTTGTGCTGAATCACGATACGACTCCTTCGAGGATGGCGAGCCCGGCTTCGAGCTCCTCGCGGCTGGCTATCAGCGGAGGAAGAAGGCGCAGCGTATAGTCGCCGGCCGAAAGAATCAGCAGGCCGGCGTCAAGAGCGCGCGCGACGGTGTTGGCAGCCGGCTCGACCACGTCGATCCCCCACATGTAGCCCACGCCGCGGACAGCGCGGATGCGTGGGGTTCCAGCGGCGAGGTCTGCGAGCCGCTCACCGAGCCAGGCGCCATTCTGCTCGACCTGATCGAGGAAGCCTTCGTCGGAGAGCCGATCGAATACGTGCAGCGCGACGGACGCTACGAACGGACCGCCGCCAAAAGTCGTGGCGTGGTCGCCCGGCTGCACCGTTCTCGCAATGTCCTCCGACAGCAGCACCGCGCCCATGGGAAGCCCGCCGGCCAGCGGCTTCGCGAGCGTGAGCATGTCGGGAACCACACCGCTGTGCTCGTGCGCGAACAGCTTCCCTGTCCGGCCGAGACCGCACTGTACCTCGTCGAAGATCAGCGCGATCTCCCGCTCCTGCGTAAGCGCGCGCACGCCCTCGAGGAACCGCGGGTCGAGCACGCGCACGCCACCTTCGCCTTGAACGGGCTCGAGAATCACTGCCGCGACAGTGTCGCTATCGAGCATGTTCTCAAGGTCGGTCAAGTCGCGCTCCGAGATCGAGATTCCGGGGGCGAGAGGCCGAAATGGAGCGCGGTACTCCGGACGGTCGGTGGCGGCGAGCGACGCGAACAGCCGGCCGTGAAAGCCGCCGCGCAGAGCGACGATCTCGTGCTTCCGCGCCCCGCCGATGGACCGCGCCCAACGTCTGGCGAATTTGAACGCGCCCTCGTTGGCCTCGGCGCCCGAGTTGCAAAAAAACACGGAGGAAGCGAACGAGCTGTCGACCAGCCGCTGCGCGAGCTGTTCGCCCGGCTCCGTTGCGTACAGGTTGGAGCTGTGCAGCACTCCGGTTTCCGCTGCCGCGACGATCGCGTCCCGGATGCCTGCATCCGCGTAGCCGAGGGCATTGACGCCGATACCGCTCGTAAAATCGAGATACTCTCGTCCGTCGGACCCGAACAGCTCGACGCCGCGGCCGCCCACGATCTGGATGGGCGCGCGCTTGTAGGTACCGAGGATGGCCGACTTCCGAGCGCGAGGGATTTCGTGCGCGAGCACGGGGAGCGACAGCGTCGTCACGCTACGAGACTCGCTGCGAGGGTGATGGTGGTGCCGAGGCTGGCATCGAGAACGCCGGGCAGCGGCGCCACGCGAACGGAAGCAACGCCGCCCGCCAGCGCGGCGTGCGCGGCCTCGAGCTTTGCAGCCATGCCGTTGGTCGCCGTCCCATTCGCGATCAGCTCGCGTGCCGCGTAGACGTCGAGAACGTCGAAGGCCGTGCCCTCCGCGTCCAGGACTCCGTCTACGTCGGCCACGAGGAGCAGCTCTTCGGCGCCCGTCGCGACGGCGATCGCTGCCGCGGCATCGTCGCCGTTCACGTTGAGCGCGCCCCGTCCGTCTCCATTTGCCGCCAGCGGCGAGATCACCGGCAGGTAGCCGGCGTCGAGCAGCGCGGACAGAAGGCTCGTATGCACGCGTCCCGGCATCCCGACGTGGCCGAATTCCTCCACGCCAAGAGGTTGCGCCTCCAGGAATCCGGCGTCTTCGCCGGATATTCCAACCGCGGGCACGCCAGCGCCGACGAGCATCGACACGAGCCGCTTATTGACGAGCCCGGACAGCACCATTCGCACGACGCCGATGTCGTCCTCGGAAGTGACGCGCCGTCCGCCGGTGAAGCCGGGGGATCCGCCGAGTCGCCGCTGCATGGCCGATATCTCTTCGCCGCCGCCGTGAACCACGGCCATTGCGCCGGGCGCGGCGTGCCAGGCCGCGGCCAGCACGGACGCCAGCGCCGGCGAAGACTGCGCCCGGCCGCCGAGCTTGACGACGGTCTTCATGGCGGTCTTCACGAGGGAAGACCTACGCGCTCGTCGAGGCCGAGCAGCAGGTTGGCGTTCTGCACAGCCTGGCCGGCCGCTCCTTTGAGAAGGTTGTCGATGGCCGCGATTACGACGAGCGTCGGCTGCCGCACGTTTGCCGCGGCATGGACACTGAGGCGGACGACATTCCGGTGCACGACGTCGCGCAACGAGGGCAGCTCGTCGGTCACTTCGATGAACGGCTCCCCGGCGTAAAACTGGCGCCAGAGCGCGCCGGGTTCCGCGATGCTTTCGGTGACCGGAACGGTGATGGTGGCAAGTATGCCGCGCGCCACGGGCAACAGGTGCGGCGTGAAGAGAATGTCGTTGTCACCGCCAAGCTCACGCACGAGCGCATTCATCTCCGCGAGGTGGCGATGCGCATTGCCCGGCGCGTACGCCCGGAAATCCTCCGCGACCTCGGCGAACATGAGCTCCTGTTTGGGAGCGAAGCCCGCACCCGTGACACCGCTCGCCGCGTTCACGTTGATCGTCGCGCCCGGGCGCACTAGTCCTCGCGCGAGCAGCGGGGCGAGCCCGATGAGGACCGCCGTCGGGTAGCAGCCGGGGTTGGCAATCAACTCCGCTCCGGCGATCGCGTCCCGCATGATCTCGGTCAGGCCATAGGGCGCGGCGGCGGCATTGTTCCCCGGACGAAAGTCCGAGGAAAGGTCGATCACCTTTGCGCCACTGGTGCGCGCTGCGCCTACCCACTCGGCCGAAGCGCCGTGCGGGAGCGCGCTGAACACCATTTCGGCGGCATCGAGCTGGACGTCGTCAGGCGCGACGAAGGTGATCTCGCGGGCGCCGAAGCGCGCGCGCTGGCCGCGCTGTCCGTTGGCGGCGGCGAAGGCCAGCTCCATCCCAGGATGGCGGGAAACCAGGCCGCAGAGCTCGCGCCCTGCATACCCGCTCGCGCCCAGGATTCCGACCGCAATCTTATGCATCCTCAATGCATAATGATGCAGCCGCCGTATGTCAACGGCTTATGGGCCCCTGGAGAAACTCAGCGGAATCCAAGTTCGGAGTGCACCAGTATGGAGTCATCAGTGGCGAGTTCACTTCCCAACTGGAATACTCGTTACTGGTGCACTCCGAACCTGGATTCCCGCTAGCCCCGCCAAGCCTCAGCCTCGCTCCCCGATCTCTCGCACGCGCTGAAGCAGCTTCTGCCGTCCACCGGCTGATCGACAGATGATGAGCACCGTGTCGTCCCCGCCGACCGTGCCGAGGATCTCGGGCCATCCCTGCGAGTCCAAGGCGACCGCAGCCGATTGGGCCCCGCCCGGAATCGTCCGCATCACGATCAACTCCCCCACCCCATCAGCCCGAAGAAACAGCTGCGGGAGGATCGCCTCGATCGCGAGGGCGGACGGCAAGCCCGCGTCCGGCGCGGAATAGCGAGGCCCGTCCGCACTCGGCACCCGCGCCACTCTCAGGTCTCGCAGATCCCGCGACAACGTCGCCTGCGTCACGTCCCATCCGCGGCTCCTGAGCAGACGGCGAAGCTCCTCCTGACTGGAGACCCGCCGCGAGCCGATGATGTCGAGAATCGTGGACTGGCGGTCGGACTTGTTGGCCATCGCGGAAATATACTTGACGCCGGGTCCCAAAGTGTATTTATTCATTCTTCTTGCATAATTACGCGTTTAGCAGCAAACCAGTAACCAGGCATCGACTATGTCCACCATCGTTCTCGCCTACTCGGGCGGCCTCGACACTTCGATCATCGTTCCGTGGCTCAAGGAGCACTACGATGCGCGCGTGATTTGCGTCGCCGCCGATGTCGGGCAGGGCGATGAGCTCGAAGGCGTGCGCGCCAAGGCGATAGCCTCGGGCGCTGATGAATGCTTCGTGGAGGACGTCCGCGAGGAGTTCGTCACGGACTACATCTGGCCCACGCTCAGGGCCGGCGCGACCTACGGCAGGAAGTATCTACTCGGTACGTCCATGGCACGGCCGCTGATCGCGAAGAAGCAGGTCGAGGTCGCGCGTAAGGTGGGCGCGACGGCGCTGGCTCACGGGTGCACCGGCAAGGGCAACGACCAGGTTCGCTTCGAGCTGACGTACGCCGCGTTCGCGCCGGAGCTTCCGGTCATCGCGCCGTGGCGCACGTGGGACATTCGCAGCCGCGAAGACGCGATCGCGTACGCGCAGGCGCACAACGTCCCGATCACGGCGACGAAGGAGAAGATCTACTCACGCGACCGTAACATCTGGCACATCTCGCACGAAGGCGGAGTGCTCGAGGATCCGGCCGCCTCGCCGCCCGCCGATCTCTTCATGCTCAGCGTATCCCCCGAGCACGCGCCCGACGAAGCGGAGGAAGTGACGATCGGATTCGAGAATGGAACGCCCGTGACGGTCAACGGCCGCGCGATGGGCGCCGTCGGGCTTCTCTCCATGCTGAACGCCATCGGCGGCCGGCACGGTGTCGGTCGCATCGACCTGGTCGAGGATCGGCTGGTCGGGATGAAGTCGCGCGGCGTGTACGAGACGCCCGGCGGGTCCCTCCTGTATGCGGCGCACAGCGAACTCGAACAGCTTGTGCTCGATCGTCGCACTCTCGCGGCGAAAGATCTCATCGCTAAGAGCTACGGCGAGCTGGTGTACGACGGCCGGTGGTGGAGCACCGAGCGCGACGCGTACGACGCGTTCGTGAACGTCACGCAGGAGCGGGTCAACGGCGAGGTCACCCTCCGCCTGTTCAAGGGAGCGATAGCCGTGTCCGGACGGTCGAGCGAGTTCGCGCTGTACGACGAGAATTTCGTGACCTTCGGAGCCGACGACGTCTACAACCAGGCCGACGCAGCCGGATTCATCCGGCTGTACGGACTCTCCACCAAGGTGCAGGCGCTTCGCGATCAGGCGCGCGACGCGCGCAACGCGGCCGCTGCCCCGGGCAAGCGGGCGATAGCGTGAAGCGGTCGCCGCCACCCGGGGACGCTGCCCCGGGCGGCGGCGGCGGTGAGAGCCACAAGCTCTGGGGCGGACGCTTCAAGGCGTCCTCCGCTGCCGCGCTCGTCGCGGTCAACCGTTCTATAGAAGTAGACTTTCGCCTCTGGCCGTTCGACATCCGTGCTTCGCAGGCGTGGGCCGCCGCGCTGCAAAGCGCGGGGGTGCTGACGGCAGAAGAAAGCCGCGCGATTCATACCGGCCTGGGCAAAGTCGCGGAGCGGATCAAGGGCGGCGAGCTGCCGATCGAGTCTGACGAAGACGTGCATACCATGATCGACCGTCTACTGCACGCGGAAATCGGAGATCCCGCGTCCAGGCTTCACACCGGACGAAGCCGCAACGATCAGGTCGCGACGGCGAGCCGGATGTGGGCGATGGCGGCCGCCGCCGCGATCGATTCGGAGGTTCGCGAGCTGCAATCGGTGATGCTCGAGCACGCGAACGGCCTGACCGACGCGGTGATGCCGGCATACACGCACCTTCAGCGCGCGCAGCCCGTGTCTGCCGCACACTGGATGCTGTCTCACTTCTGGCCTTTGCAGCGTGACCGCGAGCGCCTCGCTTCAGCCATGCGCGCCGCGTCCTCGCTCCCGCTGGGCTCCGGCGCCATCGCCGGCTCCGCGTACCGCGTGCCCCGCGATCAGCTCGGCGAGAGCTTGGCATTCGCGAAGATCTCGGAGAACAGCATCGACGCCGTCGGAGACCGTGACTTCATCGCCGATCTACTGTACGCGATCGCGATGATGTCGGTGCACCTGTCGCGGTTGGCTGAGGACATGATTTTGTTCGGCTCGTCGGAGTTTGGCTTCGTCCGGTTCGGCGACACGTTTACGACCGGATCGAGCATGATGCCGCAGAAGCGGAACCCCGACGCGCTGGAGATCGCTCGCGGATTCGCTGCGCGCTCCCTCGGCGCGATCACGTCTCTGCTCGCGACACTCAAGGGCCTGCCGAGCGGATACAACAAGGATCTGCAGGACGATAAGCGCATTTTGTTCGAGGCCGTTGATAGCGCACTGCTCGTGTTGCCCGCCGTTGCTGGCGGCCTCGCCGAGAGCGCGTTTCAGATCGATGTGATGGAGCGCGCGGTTTCGAGCGGAATGATGGCGACGGATCTGGCCGATTATCTCGTGGGCAAAGGCGTGAGCTTCCGCGACGCGCACGCTGCGGTAGGAAATCTGGTTCGTGCGGCGGAGGAAGCATCTTGCGAGCTGGATGAGCTCCCGGCGGCGAGGATCACGAGCGCGCATTCGATGTTCGGCGCCGATGCGAGGGAGTGGCTGAACGCGAGGGCATCCATCGGCCGGCGCGAAGTTGCGGGCGGCACCGGACCGAATGCGGTTATCACGCAGATCGAGGCTGCGCTGGCACTCATTACCCGCACTCCATACTCCTGACCCGTAGCTTGCATCCCGGCTGGAATATTCCCGGAGCCGGCGATGCAAAAAGCCCCCGCGAAGATCCGCCGGGGCTTTTTGTTTTCAGAGCTGGAGCTCGTTAGAACTCGATTCCGAACGTGATCGGAATGAACTGAATCTGGTCGTCGCCGCTGATCGAGTGCAATCTGGCTTCGACGAACGTCCCCAGTCCCGACAGTTGGAACTTGGCACCGAGACCTGCGTTGATGCCGAAATCCGTGCGCGACTCGCCGCCGTCAGCTTTCACGTTGTACGAGCCGACGCCACCGATCACGTACGGACGCAGTCCCAACCCGCCGAACGCGTAAGTGATGTTCACGTTACCGCCGGCGATACGCAGGTCCTCATTGGTGAAGATGCCTTCGTCCTGGCCCGCGAACTTGTTGTAGAAGCCCTCTAGCCGGAAACCAACCGGCGAAGCCGGCATGGTGATGCCGAGGTGCGCTGCAGCGTTATACCCGACCTTATGGGAATCGCTCAGGTCGGACAACGGGATCGCGGCGCCGGCGGACAGCCCGACGCTAAAGGGACGCTGGGCTTCCGCCGTCGAGGCTCCGGCCACCAGGGCCGCGCCGAATACAATAGCAGACAAGATTCTACGCATTGTTTAAATCCTCACTATCTGGGTCAGTCGCGCGCATGACTAAGCGGAAAAACCTCTCGCGCAACGTGTGGGGGTGATACCCCCGGGAGGACTAAGGTTCTGACCAACGCTATTGAAGTTATATTCCTTTTTTTATAGGTTTATTATGTAATGAGAGGCTATTCGGCTGCTACCACTGCACTTGCCCTCAACGCCGACCCCAAGTGGTTGGACAACCTGCTGTCGCAGAACCGCGTAGATGGGGTGACTCAGAGCAAACAGGGGGTCCCGCGCCGGCTCGCTCCAAACGCCCTTCACATCATCTCCACCGTGCATCAGCTGAATCGGGACCTACAGGTTCCGGTGGTCGCAGCTCTCGGGTTCGCCCATGAGCTGTGGCGACGCCCCGGCGGCTCGCCCACGGATATGGCGGAGATCCGAATTGGAGAGATCGCGCTACGGCTCAGCCGGGCGGAAGTTCGCGCCCGGGTGGAAGGGGCGTTGGCCGAAGCTCTCGAGATGGCCCCCAGGACCCGGCGAGGGCGCCCGCCTGGAAAGGGTGCCAGGGCCGGGGAATAAAAAAAGCGCCCCCGTTACGGAGGGCGCTTCTCTTTTGGGGCTTGGGTCAGCTCGCGCCGTTCGCCCGGGTCACGTTCTCTGCCGCCGGACCTTTCTGGCCCTGCACCACGTCGAATTCGACAGCGTCGCCTTCCGCCAGCGACTTGAAGCCACTGCCACTGATCGCGCTGTAATGGACGAAGCAATCCTTCGTGCCATCATCGGGGGTAATGAAGCCAAACCCTTTCGCGTCGTTGAACCACTTCACCTTTCCGGTCGTGCGCATACCTACTCCTGCAATTGGTAACGTGACGCCGCGGAGCGAGCTGTAGCTACTCCTGCCATCGGCTTGTGGCGGGACCGAGAAGACCCCCCGCCCATGGATCCATGCCGCAAAGCCGCTACCGCGAACCCCGCCGCACAGCGGAAAAAGTAAGCGCCCCGTGCGGCTTCTACAATACCGCCTCCGCCCGGTGCAATCGTTCCGGCTCTAAACCGTTGCGCTCAGGGCTCTTCCACCTTGACGCCCGACACGTAGTGGTCGCTCTTGCCGAAGCACGAGGTCGGCACGTTTCTGTGCTCTTCGTACGTCAGGGCGACGCGCTTTCCGATGCTCTGCTGGATGTCCGCGGCCACGGCGTTGCTGCGCACACTGAAGGGAAAGAGTTCGGGCGCGACGCCCGGCACGTTCGTCATCGCCAGCTCACCTTCCCAGGTGGCGCAGACGACCCCTTTCTTGGCGAAGTTCTGCACGTATCCGTACCGCTCGCCCCGTTCGTACCCAACGTTGAGCGACAAGGCAGCCCACACGGCGAAGATGAGCAGCGGCAGGATGATTAGTGCAGCAAGCAGTCTCGTCGACCAGCGCTTGTGCCACCGCGTCTCGACCACGATCGGCTTGGCGACCGCTGGAGGAACGGCCGACCCGCCCGTGGATCGCTCCCGCTCCACATCCTGTGCGGGCAGCGGCGGTGGTGGTGGCGGAGCGTCGGCGGGATCGGGCATGCCGGGACCGTCGGGGGTGCTGGGAGACTTGGGTTCTGTCATTCTGCTTCCTGGTTTGAATGCGACCATCGTCGTTTTCAACCACTCTGGCTCCCTGAACTGCATCGTCGGGGCCAGCGATTTAGCTTTCGGTACTAATCATATGTCGCTTCGCACCGCAAATCCGAGCGCTATTCATCCGCGCCGCGAGACCGTGATGGTCTCCGTCGGCGGTGTTCCGGTGGGTTCCCGTCATCCGGTGGTCGTCCAGTCGATGACCAATACCGACACGGCGAACGCCGAAGCTACCGCGCAACAGGTGGCGGCGCTCGCCGCCGCGGGATCGCAGCTCGTCCGGATCACCGTCAACAACGAGGCTTCGGCAGCCGCAGTATCGGAGATCGCCGCGCGGCTTGAGGATCTGGACTGCAGCGTTCCGCTGATCGGTGACTTCCATTACAACGGCCACCTGCTGCTTACGCGCTTCTCCGACTGCGCGCGGCTTCTCGCCAAGTACCGCATCAATCCTGGCAACGTCGGCACCAAGCGGCGCGACGAGAACTTCCAGACCATCGTCCGCATCGCCGCCGACAATGGCAAGCCAGTGCGGATCGGCGTGAACTGGGGCTCGCTCGATCAGGATCTTCTGACGCAAATGATGGACGCCAACGCGCTGGCGCCCGATCCGTCAGACGCGCGCGACGTGTACATCGAGGCCATGCTCGCGAGCGCGCTGCGGTCCGCCGAGCTCGCTGAGGCGACGGGGCTGCCGCACGATCACATCATCATCTCCGCGAAAGTCTCGGCGGTGCAGGATCTCGTGGACGTGTACCGCCGGCTTGCCGCGCGCTGTGACTTCCCGCTCCACTTGGGCCTCACCGAAGCCGGCCTTGGCAGCAAGGGGATAATCGCCAGCACCGCCGCGCTCTCGATCCTCCTCGCCGAAGGGATTGGCGACACGATCAGAGTCTCGCTCACGCCGCGTCCCGGCGGCGATCGCACCGAGGAAGTGCAGGTCGCACAGCAGGTTCTCCAGTCGCTCGGACTCCGGAGCTTCGCGCCCCAGGTGAGCGCGTGCCCCGGGTGCGGCCGCACGACGTCCACTTTCTTTCAGCAGATGGCCGAGGACATCCAGGGGTACCTGCGCGAGCAGATGCCGGCGTGGCGAGCGATTTATCCGGGCGTCGAGGAGATGCGTGTCGCGGTGATGGGGTGCGTGGTCAACGGTCCCGGCGAATCCAAGCACGCGGATATAGGAATTTCTCTGCCGGGGACGTTCGAGGATCCAGTTGCGCCTGTGTACGTGGACGGCAAGCTTGCGATCACGCTGCGCGGCGACGACATCGTGCCCGAGTTCCTGCGTCTGCTCGAGGATTACGTCGCGCGCCGGTACACACGTGCCGTTGTCGCCGCGGAGACTCGGGTCTAACCGGCCCTCGACACCTACGCTCGCAAACTACGCTCGCTAAGACGGTGTCTCGGACCGGTTAGACCCGAGTCTCCACGCATCGTGCGGTTGCAGGATCGGCGCTCACGACGAAGCCCCGGCAGCCTTGGGTGCCGTTCCTGGCAGGCGGTGGGTCGGGGTCGCGCAAAGGCCCCGTCTTAGCGAGCGTAGTTTGTGAGCGTAGGGGCCGAGCGCGATCCCGAACCCACCGCCAGCCCCCGAGCGCAGCGAGGGTGCAGTTCGACGCTACGCGTGCTTCTCGAGACCAGCCGCGACTTCGTCGAGCTCGTCCATTATCGGCGCGTCGAACCCCAGCTCACGCAATCGCGCGTGGACCGCACGATACCACCAGATCGTAGTATCCCTCCCGACCTTGAACCGTCCCCAGATCGTGTCGGGATCCTGGGTGCGGCGAAGATCCGCCAGGATCGAGCTTCCGTTATGAATCTTGTCCGCCGCGCACACCCAGCGCGCGCGATCCGACGCGAGAGCCAGCCGGTCCAGATAGTCCTTTTTTTTCTGCTCGCCATCGAGCGGATCGCCGTCGTCATCCGCTTCCCGGTGCGTCACGGCAAGAACTGTATCCAGCACGACCTGCCCGAACTTGTCAGCGATCCGGTGCTGTAATGACTGGCTGGTGTAGCCGTCGCGCACGCAGTCTTCGATGACGTCGTGCAGGATGCCCGCGATCACGGTGTCTTCGTCCTGCCCGTATCGGGTGAGAATCACCGCCACGTTTGCGGGGTGGGTCAGATACGGCAACGCCGTGCCCTTTCGCACCTGCCGGTCGTGGTGCTTGGCCGCGAAGGCGAAGGCGTGGTTGACTCTGTCGGAGTAGCCTTTCATTCCGGCGTTGGCGGTCGCGGAATCGGTCATTCAGTCAATGTAGCGTCGGGACGATTCATCTCATGGCCCCGGCCGCGGGCTGGCGAACCGGGCCAGGATCGCCTCGAGCCCGTCGCGGTCCTGCTCGTCGAACGCCCCCGGCCGGTCGGAGTCCACATCGAAGACGCCGAGCAACCCGTGGTGGGGATCGAACACGGGCACCACGATCTCCGACCGCGACCGCGGGTCACAGGTGATGTGTCCCGGAAACGCGGCGACATCGTCCACGATCACTGTCTTCCCCGTCGCCGCCGCCGTGCCGCACACGCCGCGCCCAAACTCGATCTCCAAACACCCCAAGGTCCCTTGGTACGGCCCCACGCGCAGGAGCTTCCCCGGCACCGCCACCCGGTAGAAGCCAGTCCACAGGTGGCGCAAGGCGTTGTGCACCGCCGAGCTGATCGTCGCCATAGCGGCGACCTCGTCGTCGATCCCCTCGAGCACTATGTCGATCTGCCGCGCCAGATCGGCGTACGCCTCCGGCTTGGCGACGCCCGCGAGGTCGAGCGTCGTTTCAGCCATTGCCTACTGGAAGATTCCGAAGTTGCCGAGCAGCCACCAGAGAATGATGAAAATGAGGACGGTGCTGAAGCATCCGCCTCCCAGCTTCTTGGCGCCGTATCCGGCTGCCAGGCCCCGCAACAGCTTGCTCATGAACTTCTCTCCGTAACTGGGGAATTTCGTCGTGCGACAAGCAGTGCCTCTGCACACAATGTACCCGCGCAGATCACCGGTCGATGCGCGTTATGTTTCAAGAAGCATGGCACCGCCCCCTCTCGTCGCGCGCTCCCATCACGGGCTCCACGTACCAGCCGCCAACATCCATCTCGACGCCCGCTCGGCGCCGGGAACGGTGTTCGTGTCGCACGCTCATTCCGACCATTGCACCTGGGCACCTCGCATCATCTGCACGCGCGAGACGGCCGCCTTGCACGCCAAACGGAAACGTGCCCGCGAAGCCGTGACCCTCGACTTCCACGCGCCGTTCCGGTGCGGGGATGCCACGATCGAGCTGCTACCCGCGGGCCATACCCTTGGCTCGGCCATGGCGCTGATCAGGTCGGCGGACGGCACGCTGGTTTACACCGGCGACTACAAGCTTCGTGACAACCCATTCTCTCCGCCCGCTGCGATTCCGCGCTGCGACGTGCTGGTCATGGAATGCACCTTTGGATCCCCGCTCTACCGTTTCCCGCCCGATGAGGAGCTGCTTGCCCGCCTGTTCCGCTTCATCGATGAAACGCTTGCCATGGGCCGCACGCCCATCGTACTCGCGTACTCGCTCGGGAAGGGACAGGAGGCGCTGTATCATCTCACGCGACGCGGATACGACGTGCTCGTGAAAGAGCCGACCGCGGGTTTGTGCGACCTGCACGTCGAGCTCGGGTATGGATTCCCGGGCCCCGGAACGTGGGAGCGGTTCGAGTCCGATCTACTACCGGGCCGGGTCGTGCTCGCGACGCCAGGGTGGAAAAAGGATCCAGCGGCAGACATCCCCCGCGCGCGCACCGTTCAATTGACCGGCTGGGGGTGCAATCCCCGCGCGCGTTACATGTACGGCCATTGCGACCTCGTGCTCCCGATATCCGATCACGCGGACTTCGACGATCTGGTCCGTACCGCGGTCGAGAGCGGTGCGTCGACGATCTACACGGTGCACGGCTCTCCGGTGTTCGCCGCGCACCTGCGGTCGATGGGATTGAATGCCGAGCATCTCGCGGCGCACCCGAACAAGCCGGAAGATGCAGGAAGGACGAGTCGGCCGGTCACTACACCATTAGCTGCTGCTCAATACTCCCTCGAGCTGGCGTAGAACGAGAGGGCGACAGGCGGGATGCAAGTGCCGGGTGGCGAGTTTGTGAGTGTGAGTATTGAGAGCAACGCCATGCACTCATCACCTAAAGACTCCGACCTCTCGACTCACAGCTTGCATCCCACCTGTCGCTCTCTCGGAATCAGCCTACCGGTTCCAGCTCCGCTTCTCGGGGAGGCCTTTTGGCCGCGGCCAGCAGCTCGTCCCGGGTCCGCAGCTGTGGCGGCTCGATGTTCCACAGCACCAATCCGTGGACGCGCATGCCCGCGCCGCGCAGCGTCTCCACCGCATTGGACAGCTCCCGCAGCGGAGTTCTCGCCATCCGCGCGCACAGAATCACGTCCGTGGACGGGACGATGCTCGCGACCCCCTGCTTCGTTTGCGCGAGCGGCGCAGCGAGCACGATCATGTCGTAGCGCGACGACACCCGATCGAGATCGGCCCTCATCTTCGCCACGTTCTGCGCGGTAGGTTGACCCGCGCGCTTGCCCGATGGCAGCACGGCCAGCATCTGGTCGCGGCCGATCGTCGTGAAGACGATGGCGTCCGACAGCACCACCGTTCCGGCGAGAACCGCGGTAAGTCCCGGATCCGGCAACAAGCGGAGCGCGCCCGCGACTCCGCACGTCTCCGGATCGCCATCGATCACGAGCGTGCTGCGCGCTTCGTAAGCCGCGATGGCCGCGACGTTCACTGCCACGGCGGATGCGATGTCCATGTCGTCGCCGGTAATGGTGACGGAGCCGACGGGGGCGTCGAGCGAGGACAGATGGAGGTAAAGAGTGCGGTACGTGTCGGAGATCACGTCGATGATCGGCGGTGCCGCGACATCGGCCTGCCTTCTCGTCCGCTCGCCGATCTGCTCGTAGGGGTCGACGACCGTGAGCACCCGCGTGCCGGCCGTCTGCTCCGCCTCGCGAACATCAGCGATGTGCGGATTCCGGATCTCGGCCAGAAGAGAGACGGCGAAGCCGAGCGCCAGGGCAATGACCAGCGCGGAAGCCAGCATCGCCCACGGCGGCGCGTCGACGTTCGCGATCTGGCGCGCCTGCGCCGACAACCCGTCGATCTCCCTGTTCCGCGCGCGGATCCCTGTGAGCGCCGTATTGGCCGCATTGAGAATTCCGATGGCTTCGTTCCGCTGCTGGTGCACCACCATTGTATCGGCCACCGGTGTCGCTGCGACTGGCGCCGCGCGCGGCGGAAGCAATGGCTGAAGCTCGGCGCGAAGCTCGTTGCGACGCGAGACCGCGATGGCCACGAGCGACCTGCCAATCGAGTTGGACCGCGCCGACAGCGCGATCGCCAGCGGGTCGGCGCCTCCGAGCGCCCCGAACGTTTCGCGCTCCCTTTCGATCACACCGAGCGAATCGAGCAGCGATTGAACGATGGGCGCGGCTCGCAGCTCCGGGGACGATCCCAACGCCCGGTACGAGGATGGAAGAGGCGTGCTCTGGCCGCGCTCGATCAGACGCCCGAGAAAGGCCACGCGCGCGATCAGCGAGTCCCGTTTCGGAATCAGATAGAACGGAAGCGTGTCGACGGACCGGGCGAGCGCCTGGGCTGCCTGCCGGCGCGTAAGCCCCAGCGTGGAATCGCTCGTCGCGATGGTCGCGAGCGCCCCGATCCGCGCGTTGAGGGTCGGCTGGGAATCCGGGCGATCCGGGATCCTGGCTTCGACGGCCGTCGCGACATTGGAGGCCCGCCGCGGGATGAGCACGAAGGTCACCAGCGCGGCCAGGAACGCCAGGCCGCTGACAACGGCGACGCGCGCGCGCCGGCGCAGCGCGTTCTTCGCGCGCGCCGACATCCAGAGGGCACTACCTGCCCAACGCTTCATCGATTTGAAATGTGAGCTACCTGAAGCGAGAAACGGAAGCGCGAAATCCGCGCTTCCGTTCTACTCAAGCAAGTCTGCTGCCGAAAACCTACTGAACCGTGATGACGCCCCGCATGTTCATCGCGAGGTGCGGCGTGCAGAAGTAGTTGTACGTGCCCGCCGGGATGTTCGCGAAGGAAATCGAGTACGTCTCGTTCGCGTTGATCATCATGGGGCCCGACAGCTCGCTGATCTGGTTGGGCATGTTCGCCATGAGCTGCGCCTTCGCCGCCGCCGGAACCGTTGCCGGGTCGAACGCGACGTTGTGCGGCGCGCCGCTCACCATGGTCCAACGGATACCGTCGCCTGCTTTGATCGTGATGTTCGCGGGCGAGAACTTGTATTCGTTGTTCTCGAGAACCATGCGGACTTCATGCGTGGTGCCCGTGATCGGCGCCATCGTTCCAGCGGCCGCCGGGGTCGCGGCAGGCGTCGCTGCTGCAACTACCGCAGCCGTATCGGTCGTCGCTGTGTCGGTTCTGTCCGCTCCGCCGCAAGCGAGTACGACCATGCTGGCCGCGCCCAAAAGAATCCTTGAGATTTGCATTGTTAAGAAAGGCCTCCGCCCCGTGCTCGATGGTACGACAAAATTGTGATATTTATCGGTTGCCGACTCCGGCACCTAGATTGTGAATTTATTCACAAGGAGCCCCCAAGGGAAGCGCGGCGGGCCAGATTGGCTGGGCCCTCAGCCGCGGTCAGCGCCCCTGCTCGTAAATGATGTCGACCGGTATCGCCCGGGTCTGAAGCCGGTCGAGATCCGCCCGAAGCACGGGGCCTATCGTGCCGAATCGCTCGTTGAAGCGGCCAACCCCCTCGTAATCACCATCGCCCTGCATCGTCAGGATCATTCTCGACAGCGAATCGGCGCCCGCGCGCATCTTCGCCGGATCGACCCGGTATTTCCCGTCCGACCCGCGCGTAAAGGCGCCCATCCCCTGAAGAAAATTGAACGCGGCAACGTTGGCGCGGCCGTGCGCGGATGCGGCCCCGAATCTGATCGACCGGAACAGGCTCGCCAGGAAGGTGACGTAGTTGTCATCGAGCGAGGCTTGACCCAGCTCACCCTGGGAGTGCAGCTCGCGAATCATGTACAGACCGAGGATATCCGACTTGCCTTCTTCGAGCGCCGAGTAACGCTCCTTCAGCGCGGTGCGAACCGGGCCTCTTCCGTTGATGGTGTTCTTGATGCCGAGACCGTGGGCGACTTCGTGGAACATGACGTTGGAGAAAAACGCGTCGAAGGTCACGTTGTCGAGCTGATCCCCCGCAATGAGCTCACGCGAGATCGGCAGTAGAATCTTGTCGAACTTCGCGCGCATCGCGTTCTTGAGCTGGAGCCGCCTGGTTCCCTTCTGGAGCTGCACCGCTTCGTCGTTCGGGAGGTTGATCGCGATCGTCTTGGATCCCGCGTTGGCGTCGCCCGCCACGTACACCACGTCATATGCGTTCAGGTCGGAATCCGAGCCGGGCGATTCCTGCTTGTACGCGTCAGGAACGGGAATGCCGCGCTGCAATGCAGGCAGCATCGCGGCGTACTTCGAGAGCCGGCTGCTCCACGCCCTGTCCTTCACCAGCACGTACGCCTCGTGCGCCGCCTTGTAGCCGAACAGAGCGTCTTCATAGGTCTCGATGGGACCGATGACGATGTCGAGCGTGTTCGACTTCATGTCCAGCCAAGCGATGTCGCTCGCCTGGTAGTCGTCGTCCAGAAGGGCGTCCGCGCGCAGAGTCAGATATCGCCGCAGTCCCGCGTCTTCGGCGAGCGCCGCGGCCTCGCGCAGCCGGCGCGCCGCGTGCTGGTGTTGCGCGGCGAACGCGTGATGATACGGAGCCGCGATGAGCCTGCCCGCGGCATTGCGCCGGACGAGAGTGTAGAGGCTCTTGAGCGAGTCAGCACGCGCTCCGCCCCCTGCGACCGCGGCCTCGAACTCCGGTTTGGTCATGTCGCGCGGGTACAGATTCGAGCCCTCCGGTTTGGGCCCGACGCCGGGCAGAAAGGGCGCGTTATCATCGAGCCGGTCCCACGGGCCCACGTTGATCACCGCGAACTCCCGCGCGCGCGGGTTCGTGATGGAGCTCAGCAGCGAGTCCCGGCTCCCGTAGGACTGTATCCAGAAGACCTCGTGCATCGCGCGCGCGGCGTCGATCAACAGCGGCAGCATCCGCCGCTCGCTGGCGGTAAGGCCGCCCGTGTCAGCCGCGAGCGTCACCGGCGTGTACTTCGCCATTCGCTGCTCCACCGGGTCTCCAACAACCACCGGACCTGGATTCACGACTACGGTCGTGGGCGGGGGCGCTACACAGCCGGCCAGAATGGTGAGAATGGTTCCGCCAGTGATGAGTCGCATAATCCCTTTCAGTGGTCTGTGAGAAATCAGAAGCCGAGCAGCAATCTCCGGTCCACCTGCGTGCTGTCACCCACATAGGCAAACCGCATCCCCTTCATGTACTTCTGCGCGACCGCACGAACTTCCTGCGGCGTCACTTGCCTCAGCTCGTCGACAAACCGCTCGGCGACGCGATAATCCCCGCGGAAAAGCTCCGCCCGCGCGAGGAAATCCGCCTGCGCGGCGTTGGTCTCGTTATCGAGCAGATACTCCGTCACGAACTGCGCGGACAGCCGCTTCAGCCCTTCCGCGTCGATGAGCTCGCGCTGCAGCTCGGTGACGTGCTCGCGCATCAGGCCCACCGTTACCGCCGGCGAAACCGTAGTCACGTACAGGCCCCCGAGCGCCGCGGCATTCTCGACGAACGGCGCGTGCACGTCGTACGTCAGATTTCGCCGGGTCCGGATGTCCGCGAACATGCGGCCGGTCAGGACCGAGGTCGCGATCCGAAGCGCCTGGAGATCGCGCTCGTTTGCCAGCGGGCCTGCGTAATATCCCACCACGTAGTTCGTCGGTAGCGGCCTCTGCTCGAATACGACCATCGACGACCCGCGCGGCGCGGCGGCCGGCAATGTCCAGCGGTAGCTGCCCGCCGGAAGCTGCGCCAGCGAACCCCGGATCAGCGACTCCAGCTTGGACCGCTCGACGTCGCCGACAACCACCAGCAGCATCCGGGACTTCACCATCTGACTGCGCTGATAGTCCCGCAGCGTGCTCGGTGTGAGCTGCGTGATGGAAGCCTGCGTACCCCCCACCGGCACGGCGTAAGCATGTCCGGCGAATGCGATGCTGTCCGCGAGATAGCGTGCGAGCGCATCGGGATCGTCCCGCCGCTGACTTACGGCTGAAAGAAATTGACCGCGCACGATGTCGAGTTCCGCCGGCTGCAGCAACGGGTACATCAACCTGTCCGCAAAAATCGCCCAGGTGGAGTCGAACACCTCTGTGGTCGAGCGGATCCCGAACATCGTCCAGTCCTTCTCGGCGTCGATCACGACACCGGTGCCGAGGCGGGACATCTTCCGCCGCAGGCTTTCCTTGGAATAGTTGCGCGTGCCGCGCTCGGACGCGTCAAGGAGCATCAGCTCGATGCCCGCGTTCTGCGGAGTGAGCTGCCGCGCGCCGCCCAACAGATAGAGATTCGCCGCGACGATGTTGTTGTCGGTCTTGCGAAGGATCACGCGGATGCCATCCACGTCGAATGCAGCCGTGTTGTCGTCCGACGGTGGTTGCGCCGCCGCGACGACGATCGCACCCAGCAGGAGGGCGGCCAGAGCACGCGCGCGGGTCGGGATCATCGCCCGCCTCCGATGAGCTCGGCGGTGGTCAGTCCGAGCGATCGGCGCGCGTCCGGGGCGATCAGCACGCCGGTGATTCGCGGCTTGCCTACTATGTATTTGGCCGCGTAGCCCGTGAGATCGGTTACCGTCTGCGCCGCCATGTTGTCCACGTAACCCATGTAGTACTCCAGGCTGGCGACGCTCCACCAGAAGCCGAGGGTGTGCGCAAAGCCCGAGGAGCGCTCGCGGTCGAACGCCGAAGAGACCGCGCGCACCGCTTTGGTGGCCGTGATCTCTTCCGGGTCGAAATAGTCCGCTCTCGCGAACTTCGGAATTTCCGCGTACAGCGCCGCAAGCGCCTGACGCAGCCGCTGCGGCGACGTCTGCCCGCTGATCGTGATCGGACCCGTGTTATTCAGCGTGTAGTAGTTGACGGTGATGCCGTCCCAGAGGCCGCTGTCCACCAGCCGCTGCTGCAGCCGCGAGTTGGGATCGTTCAGCACGTCGGAAAAGACATCGGCCGCGTACGTCGCGTCGGGATCCAGCCCGACACTCGGGCCCTGCCACTGCAGGAAGACCGTGACCGCACCTACGCCCGCTTCGTGGATGACCGCGTCGTTGCCCTGGAGCGCCGGGATCCGCGGAATCGGGTCCTTCACGAAAGGGGCCTCGCCGCGCGGAATGCTGCCGTACTCCCGCTCCGCAGCCGCGAACGCCGCCGCAGGATCGACGTCGCCGGTGACGATCAGAACCGAGTTGTTGGGAACGTAGTATTTCTGCTGGATGGCGCGCATCTGGGCGGGCGTCGTGTTCGCGATCACGTTACGGTCGCCAATCGTGTTCTTCCTGACGGCATTGCCCGGATACAGCTTCTCGTCCAACGCCTGCGTGAGCGCAAAGAAGGGATTGGATTCGTTTCGGTCGTACTCCCCCAGAACCACCTGCCGCTCGCGCTCGAGCTCGTCCTGGCGGAACAGCGGCTCGCGGAACGACGCCGAGAGCAGGCGCATAGCCTCCTGCACCCGGTCGGAGGTGACGGTCAGGTAATAGTTGACGTTTTCTTCCCGGGTGGAGCCGTTGAATACCGCGCCCATGTCGGCGGCGCGCTCTACGAACTCATCGGATCCGGGAAATCTCCGGCTGGCCCGGAAGAACATGTGCTCGTACATGTGCGCGAGCCCCGCAGTTTCCGGGGTCTGCGTGAAGGAGCCGTTCTTAACGTCGATCTCCACCGTCACCAGAGGGACGCCGTGGTTCTCGACTACTATCACCTCGAGCCCGTTCTGGAGCACGCGCCGGTGTATGATCTTCTCGAGGTCGGAGCGCTGCGCTCCTGCCTCGGGCGCCAGCAGCGCAAAGGCCAGAGCGATGCCCAGAGTGGCGCGCCAGCACGTCAATCCTTTTCTTAGAGCCATGTCGTTTTCAGCTGCCCCGGTTGCGGAAGATTCCTACGCCAGGCTCGCGCGCACTCTCGATTCGACGAGACTCAAGCGCGACGAGCCTATAGCTCCATACACCACCTTCAAAATAGGAGGTCCGGCGGACCTCTATTATGAAGCCGACTCCGCGGACGACCTCGCCGCCGCAGTCGTGGCCGCCCGCCAGGCCAGGATCCCCTATTTCGTCCTGGGCCTTGGCGCCAACATCCTCGTCGGCGACAGGGGCTTCCGCGGACTCGTAATCCGGAACGGCGCCAAGCATTTCCGGTTTTCCGACGACGGAAAGCTATGGGTGGAGAGCGGCGCCGTGATGGCCGACATCATTCCGCAGGCAGTGGAGCGGGGTTGGTCCGGCCTCGAGCATTACGTAGGGATCCCCAGCACCATCGGCGGCGCGGTGTGGCAGAACCTTCATTTTCTCTCGCCTGCGCCGGAACGCGAGCGAACGATGTTCGTCGCCGAGGTGTTCGACCGCTGCGAGCTCTTGACCGAGAAGGACGAGCGGAAGGTCGTCGACCGCGACTACATGAAGTTCGGCTACGACACCTGCATCCTCCATTTCACGAAAGACATCGTGACGTGGGCCGAATTCCAGCTCACGAAGGGCAATACCGGGGACATGCACAGGATCATCCAGGAGAATCTGAGCTGGCGCGGCTCGCGGCACCCATGGCTGCAATTCCATCCCAGCGCGGGCTCGATCTTCAAGAAGATCGAAGGGGTAGGGGCCGGGAGACTGGTCGATCAGTGTGGGCTCAAGGGCTTCCGCCATGGCGACGCGCAGATCTCGCACATTCATGCCAACATCATGGTGAACCTGGGTCACGCGACCGCCAAGGACGTGCGTGAGCTCATCTCGATCGCGCAGAAGGCGGTGCAGGAGAAGTTCGGCCACAAGCTCGAGCCCGAAATCGGGTTCATCGGAGAGTTCGACGCGACCGGCGTCTGATCACTTTCCCTCTTCGATCCACTTCTTCCAGTCGGACTCCGCGTAGCCGATCGTCAAGCGGTGCTGCCAACGCACCAGCGGAATCGTGAGCAACATAGGCTCGAGACACAACTTGTCGAGCCAGCTTTCGTCGCCCATCCGCGCGGCGCCCAGCCCCAATTCCGCGTACCGCTTCGAATTACGATCGATCAGCGGGGTCACTCCGAACTTCTGCGCGAACCGCTTGAGCTCGCCCGGCGACGCGGCGCGCTCGTTCAGATCCACGAAATGGGTTTTGATGCGCCGCTCCGCGAAAAAACGGAGCGCTTTGCGCGTGTCGGAGCTTTTCTTGACGCCGAAGATCTGAACTTCAATCATTGACGCCGCCGGATCAGCTCCCGAAACCGCGGTAGCTCGGAATAGATGTTGGCACCAGGGCACTCCGTCTGAGCGTAGTCGCGGTGAGATGCGAGCTTTTCGGCGGCGACCCTGAATCGCCGGGCGAGCGAAGGCACCAGGATGTCGAGCGTGCGCCGCTGCGCGGTCGTAAGCGTATCGCGCTGGAAATTCCCTTCCACCACCACGAGCAGATGACCGGCGGGATCGTACGCAGTGTTGGAGTCGCCGGCGTAGTGCCAGTCGCGTCCCTCACCGTCCACTCCGTCCACACCCACATAGAAATGGTATGGCACGTCCGCCCAAGCCGGCTTCCGTCGCCCACTCGCCAACGAATCATTACGCTGTGAGAACAGCTGCAGTCCTTGCAGCTTCTGCGATACGGTGCGCGAATGATTCTGGTTCGTGCCCGTGTGGTGGATCGTCAGGCGCTCGATGCGGTGTGCCCGCATGGGAAGCACGGGTGGCTGCGCGCCCCAGGCCGATCTCGATACGAACTCAATTTCCGGAGGTACCAAAGGTGCCGGGCGCGGGCTGGCGCACGCAGCAGTAAGTGCGAGAATGACCGACGCCCGCAGGGCGGTCACGCCGCAGCGCCGAAAGTGAGCTCCATCTCTCTGCCGCTCGAACTCGATCCGGAGCATCGCTCGACTAGTGGCGCGAGGTGTCTAGTCGGCGGCCTCGCGATCCGGCGGCGCAACGGCCTTCGTGCCAGCGCGCGCCGCCGCGGCCTGCAGAACCTGCTGAATGTCGATCCCGAGCGCCGAGCCGAGTCCTTCCATCGTTCTGTAAGCGGCGTTGATGCGCTGGTTCGCGGCGTTCGCGATACCGTCACCCGTGCCTCCGTCCATCACGACCAGCCGGTCAATCTCGATCCCCTTGACCGCTTCGACGGCGGTCCCGAGTAGTAACGGGAGTTTCTCGGCCATAAAGACGGCGAAGCCCTGCTCCCCCGCGCTGTTGATCTGCGAGTAGAGCAGCTTCAGTACTTCCACCTGCGCCTTTCCGTTCTCCAGAATCGGCGCCGCATCCGCGCGCGCGCGCAGCTCCGCCGCCTTGCGATTAGCCTCGGCGGGCTCGACGACGTCGGCGAGCAGGCGACGCTTCTGCAGTTCCACGCGCTGGCTCTCGAGATTCTGCTGGGCCTCGACCTCAGCGCGTTCTGCCTCGACGTCGGCGACCCGCTCCGCAGTCTCCGCCTCTCTGTTGAGCTCCGCCTGCCTGACGCGCAGCGTGTTGCGCGCGACGGCGACGGCGATGTCGGCTTCCGCCTGATATATCTCCGCGGTGCGCATCGCTTCCGCCTGGCGCTGTTTCGTCTCCGCCTGGTTCTGCGCTTCAGCAACCTGCGCGGACTTGAGCACCTGCGCCGTCTTGCCCCGCCCGACCGCCGCCAGATAGCCGACCTCGTCGGTGACGTTCTGGATCTTGAGCGTGTCCAGCTGTAGACCGAGCTTCTGCAGATCCTGATCGGCCTCCTGCAGCAGCTCGGCGGCGAACTTCAGCCGGTCTTCGTTGACCTCTTCCGGCGTGAGCGTGGCAACGACGCCGCGCAGGTTGGCCGAGAGTGTCTCCTTCGCGAGCTCTTCGATCTCGTCTACGCTCTTTCCGAGCAGTCGCTCGACGCCGTTGTTGAACGTGGTCTCCGGCTCCGAGGCGACCTTGACGTTGGCCACCGCCTGTACCGAGAGTGGGATGCCTCCCTTCGAGAAAGCGTTGGCGACGTTGAGCTCGATCGGGATGGTCGAGAGCGGCATCCATGCGACCTGCTCGAGGATCGGGACGCGGATCGTGCGTCCCCCTATCACCGCGCGGTAGCCGACCCCCCGCCCGTCGGTGAGCATCCGGTTGCGGCCGGTAATGATCGCGGCGGAGTTCGGGGGCACGATAACCATCAGCGACTTGATCGTGAGCAACAGTACGCCGATCGCCGCGAACACGACCCCGGCGGCGAGCAACGGTCCGAGAAACTCGCCCATTTATCCGTCTCCTTCTAATTGTTTCGTCGGTAATTCTTCCTGCAGCGCGATCGCGTCGATTGGCGCGACGAGCGCAGTCCCGCGATTCATCTCGACAACAACCACTGAAGCGCCGTCCGGAAACCCGGTCGTCGTTGCGTCGAATGGACGGGCGAGCAGCTCGTATGCGCGGTCCCCGCGATGCACCAGTACCTTGCCCAGTCCGCTCGCGCCCAGAGCCAGAGTGACACGTCCGGTCAGGCCGACGAAGCTCTGCTCGGAATCTCTGTCGCCGGAGTTGGTCTTGCGAATGTAGCCGAAGGCCGCGGACGCGAGCCCCCCGACCAGCAGGCCGGATGCGACGGCCACGGGCAGTACGATCAGCGCGGCGGCACTCGGCCAGCTCCAGCTGAGAATCGCGCCGACGCCCCCGAACACGAACAGGAAGTAGGTCAGCGTTCGCAGCGAGAGGAACTGCAGGGGATTCCCGCTATCGAACGACTCTACGCCACCGTCGCTGTCACCGCCAACCAGGGAGAACAGCAGCAGACCGCTCCCCAGCAGGAGCGCGAACAGGTAGAGAGAGAACACCGAGCGAAGGTGCCGCGCCGGGCAGGAATTCGCAACCGGCGCGGAGCTGGAGCCGCTTCGCCACGGCTCCGTCACCCCACAGCGTCCTGCGCGCGGCAGGCTACGGTGACCCGGAGCGGCTTCATGCCGGCCGGGTATCTTCTTCTGCATGGCGCGTTACGCGGCGTTTCTTCGGGGCGTAAGTCCGATGAATGCAAAGATGCCGGAGCTGCGAGAGGCTTTCGAGGCGGCTGGGTTCGAAGACGTGAGCACCGTCCGGTCCAGCGGGAATGTCGTGTTCAGCGTCCGCCGGGCATCGGAGGCATCTCTGCAGCGGAAGGCGGAAGCGGCGATAATGCGGCACCTCGGCCGTCATTTCCTCACGATCATTCGTCCCCTCGATGCCTTGCGGGAGGTGCTCGGCTTGGATCCCTACGCGGCGTTCCAGTTGCCGCCCGGGTCCAAGCGCGTGGTGACGTTTCTACGAGACGCACCGAACCCGTTCCCGCTGCTACCGATCCAGCTTCATGATGCAAGCATCCTTTGCAGTAAGGAGAGGGACGTTTTCAGCGCTTACGTTCCCGATCCCAAGGGGCCCGATTTCATGACCCTGCTCGAAAAAACTTTTGGCAAAGAGATCACGACGCGCACCTGGGACACCATCGCAAAGGTCGCACGCTGAGTCTGGCACCCGAGGAAGGAGCTACGAACCAACTTGGTGGGTATTCATGCCGTGCCGCCCCGCAAGACGGAGTCACATGCATCGAGACACTCGCGCACACTTTCGATGGTGTGATCCCCCATGTGCCCGATTCGGAACGTCGTATCCCGGAGCGCGCCGTAGCCGGCGCCGAGCGTATAACCGAGACGGCGCACTTCCGTGGCGAATCCTTGCGGCTTGAGCGGCGGGGGAAGGCGGATCGCGGAGACTGTCGGCGACCGCTCGCCCGGTCGCGCCACGATTGAAACCACGGTATCCCTGGTCCGCTCAGTCCAGGCGATTACCACGTCGCGCATGGCGGCGTGCCGGGCCCATCGTGCTTCCATCCCTTCCGCGACGATCGACTTGAGCTGCGCGTCCGCCGCGTACAACAACGAGACCGCGGGCGTGTTGGGCGTCTGATTCTTCAGCGCGAACTCGTCGAACTCGGCGATATCGAAATAGACGCCGCGACCGTGCGATTGCTTCGCGCCCTCCACGAAATCGGCCGATGCCGCCGCGAACGCAAGCCCCGGCGGCAGCGCCAGCGCCTTCTGCGATCCTGTCAGCACGTAGTCGCACCGCCATTCGTCGAACTCAAGCGGCGCGCCACCGAGGCCAGACACGCTGTCTATGAGACACAGCACACCCTGTTCATGCGCGATCTCATTGATCGCGCGGACATCGTTCAGCACTCCGGTAGACGTCTCGGAATGCACTACCGTGATGACGACATACTTCTTCCCTACCAATCGCTTCCGCAGCTCGCCCGGATCGTGCGCGCTGCCCGCAGGCACTTCGTACCGGTCGCACTCCCGCCCACACATGTCGGCGATTTTTGCGAAACGCTCGGAGAATCCGCCATTGACGAGGGCGAGCATTCGGCCGGCAGGAGCGCAGCGGATCCCGGCTTCCATCAGGCCCGTAGCCGACGAAGAGCTCACGTAAACCGGTCGCTCGGTTCTGAAGACCGCGCGCAGGCCGGCCTGAATCCGCCCGAACATCGCCTCGAACTCGGGTCCACGGTGCGCGATCATCGGCTGCGACATCGCCGCCAGTACCTCCGGGCGGACGTCGGTCGGGCCGGGAACGAAGAACTTTCCGAAATCAGCCGTCACGATCGCACCTCATCGCCGAGCACCAATCGCTCGACGTCGGCAAAAGAGCTGACGACGAAATCGGCTAAGGCTACGACCGGCTCGCGTCGAACAAATCCGGTGAACACAGCAAACGCGTCAGCGACGGGACGAATCTCCGCATCGGTAATTCCGTCGCCCACCGCGAGCACGGGACTGCCGAGCGACATCGACTCGGCAACGGTTCGCTTGCCTCCGTGCACCGCCAGCGGCGCCGCGGTGTCGAACGAGCGGTATTCGCCTTTGCTGCCGAAGCGCACGCGCACAGCGTGCACCCTCTCCTCCCGCAAGCCAAGGCGGGCTAGAAAGGGAGCCACGGCGTCGTGCAGTCCGCTCGTAATCGCTTCGACCCGAACCCCAGCCTGAACCATTCGCGCGACTGCGCTCGCCGCGCCAGACGCAACATTCTCCCAATACGCCTCGGCAAGCAGAGCCAACTCCGCCACCGACGGCCGGACCAGCTCGAGCCGCGCCGCATACACTCCATTGATCAGCTGGCGGCCGGCCATCGCCTCGGCGGTGAGCCTGGCCACTTGCCCGGCGACGTCGGGTCCACGCCTTCCGGCGAGCCAGTCGATTCCTTCTATCCCGGACAGCGTCGAATCAACGTCCAGAAGAACGGTCGAGTAGTTAGACACTATCGCGTCTGTGGGGCGTCAGTGTGAGATTGATCTAGCGATCGAAGGTCACAACTGTCGCAGTGCGCACACCCGGAATCCCCAGCAGCTCGGCGCGAACACCCTCTCCAACCGCGCCGTCCACGGACACGGCAGCCAGCGCATCGCCACCCTGCGCGAGCCGCGCCTGGTGGTACTCCGCGATGTTGATCTGCGCTTCTCCCAACACCGTTCCCACCCTGCCGATCACTCCCGGCACGTCCTCATTCGTGAGGATCAGCAGCGTGCCGCGAGGCTGGACGTCGACGTGAAATGCGCCGATCCGGGTGAGACGCACCGGCCCCGTAGCGGGAGCCGTTCCGGCGACCGCGATCTCCTGCATGCCCGCCGAAATTCGAATCTCGATCAGGTCGTCGTCGGTGCCGGCAGCGGATTCGACCGCGGAAAGCTCAATGCCGCGCTGAGCCGCGAGAGTTCGCGCGTTGATCACGTTCAACCGATCACCGGCGACGACCCCGCCGAGCACGCCGACGGCGGCCGCTGACAACAACGCCTCATTCGCACCGAGATGAGTCGCGCCCACGCGCAGCGATACGCGCTGCACCGCGCGGTTTCCCTGCGTCGCGAGGATCGCCCTGCCCACCGCTGCCGCGCGCTCGCTCAAGCGCAGCGCAGGCTTGAGCTGCTCCCACCGCACGCCCTCGACGGTCGCGATGTTGATCGAGCGCGAGAGCTCCCCGCCCAGCAGCGTATCCCGCACCGCCGCGCAAACGTCGCGCGCGACGTTGCGTTGCGCCTCGAGCGTGGATGCGCCGATGTGCGGCGTGAGAAAAAGATTGGGAACACCACGCAAGGGGTTATCCGCCGGCAACGGCTCCTTGGTGAACACATCGAGCGCCGCGCCGGCCAGCTTTCCGCTCGCAAGCGCTTCGGCGAGCGCATCTTCCTCGACGATTCCCCCGCGCGCGATGTTGAGTAGAACCGCGCCGGGCTTGAGCTTCGCCAACTCGCGCCGTCCGAGCATTCCCCTCGTTTCATCCGTGAGAGGCGTATGCACCGTGACGACATCGCTGTGCGCGAGCAGCGCGACAAGGGACTCGGCGCGCTGCACGCGGAGACCCTGAAAGCGACCGTCGGGCACATAGGGGTCGAAAGCGATGACCTCCATCTCGAAGGCGCTGGCACGGCGCGCGACCTCGGTGCCGATGCGGCCCAGTCCGATGATGCCGAGCGTCCTGCCCTTTAGCTCGCCTCCGAGCAGCTCCGAGCGCCTCCACTCACCCGCCCGCATGGTGCGGTCCGCGAACGAGAGGTTGCGAAGGATGTTCAGGAGAGATCCGAACATGAGCTCCGCGACGGCCACGGTGTTCCCGGCCGGCGCGTTGATGATCGAGATGCCGAGCTCCGTCGCGACATCCATCGCGATGTTGTCCACTCCGACCCCGGCGCGTCCTATCACTCGAATCTTCTTCGCCGCGCGCAGCAGCTCCGGCGTGATGCGCGTGGCGCTCCGCCCGACAAGCGCGTCGTAGTCGCCGATGCGCTCTATCAGCTCCGCCGCGGGAAGCGTCGGAAACTCATCGACAGCGAGCTGCGGATCGCCCGACAGGATCGCGATTCCCTCGGCATCGATTCCGTCTGTAACAAGGACTTTGAACTTCAAAACGTACCGGCCGTCGGCTGGGGAGAGGGTAAAGCTATTGGAGCGGTGATACAACGGAGGTGCGGATTCAGCCATTATATCGCATATGGATTTCACCCCCCCGTGGTTCCTCCGCAACCGGCACTCCCAGACTTTGTGGGGCAAGCTCGCGAGGCGACTCCCACCGGCACCGACGCGGCTCGAAAGGTGGGATACTCCGGACGGCGACTTCATCGAGCTGCATCGCCTGGATGGTGAGCGAAACGCGCCGCGTCTCGTGATGCTGCACGGGCTTGAAGGCACGATCAGGTCTCACTACGCCCAGGGCCTGCTGCACCAGGCGAATCGTCGCGGCTGGGCGGCCGACCTCCTGATATTCCGCTCGTGCGGGGGCGAGATGAACAGAGCTCGAAGGTTTTACCACTCGGGCGAGACCACTGATATCTCCTTCGTAATCGATCGTCTCGCTGCTGCCGAGCCCGACCGCGCGCTTATCGTGAGTGGAGTGTCTCTCGGCGGCAACGTTCTTCTGAAGTATCTCGGAGAGAAAGGCGATGCCGCGCCCGCCCAGCTGAAGGCTGCCGCAGCGATATCGGTCCCATTCGACCTGGCGCGATCATCGCTCCAGATTCAAAAGGGATTCGCGCGGCTGTACCAGTGGCATTTCATGCGCTCGCTCCGCCGCAAAGCCGTCATGAAGCTCGCACAGTTTCCGGACATCGCGCCCGCGGAAGCCCTTGCCGGGGCAAGGACCATGTATGATTTCGACCATGTGATCACGGCCCCCCTGCACGGCTTCGCGAGCGCGGATGACTACTACACCAGATCGAGCTCGCTGGGATGGCTTCACGGGATTCGGCGGCCGACCCTGTTGTTGAGCGCGACCGACGATCCTTTTCTCCCGCCGGACGTGTTCGACCAGGTCCGTCGAATTGCGGCGCATAACGCGTGGCTGGCCCTCGAGTTCCACCCGCACGGAGGCCATGCCGGGTTCATACGCGCCGAGGGTCGCCGGCTGAAATACTTCGCGGAGACGCGTGCGTGCGACTTTCTTGCATCACACGTTGATCCGGACTTCCAGGAGAGAATCGCATGATACGCCCGGTCAAAAGCCTTGCCTTGCCCCTTCTCGCGGTCGCCGCGTGTGTGAGCGCGCCTGCGCCCGCACCCGACGAGCACGCGGGGCACGCTCCGGGAGCCTCGAACGCGTCCGTCGCGCTCTCCGCGTCGCCGCGCCATGGGGAGTGGATTACGGTCTCGACCGGACCGGGCGACAGCGTGCGCGCCTGGGTCGTGTACCCGGAGCGCAGGACGAAGGCACCGGTCGTGATCGTCGTGCACGAGATCTACGGGCTGACTCCCTGGATCCGCAGCGTGGCGGATCAGCTCGCGGCGGACGGATTCCTCGCGGTCGCCCCCGACTTCCTGACGACCAAGAACATTCCCGGTGCCCCGCTGGACCCCGAGCCGCAGGCCGCGACCGCTGCGGTCCGCGCATTGAATGCGGACGATGTGCACCGGCAGATCTCCGCCGTCGCCCGGCATGCGATGGCGCTTCCCGCCGCGGCCGCGAAGTACGGCATCGTCGGATTCTGCTGGGGTGGCGGAGTTTCGTTCGAGCACGCGGTGCGAGCGCCGACGCTCGGGGCGGCAGTCGTGTACTACGGCGCATCCCCGGCGCCAGCGCGGCTGGGCTCGGTAAGCGCGCCGGTTCTCGGGCTGTATGGAGCGGACGACGCGCGCGTAAACGCGACCATTCCGCCGGCCGATTCGGCCATGATTGAGATGAGCAAGGTGTACCGCCCCATTCTTTATGAGGGCGCGGGCCACGGATTCCTCCGGCAGCAGGACGGGCGCGAAGGAAAGAACCTCGCGGCAGCGCGGGCGGCGTGGCCCGAGACGGTCTCCTGGTTCAGAACTTACCTCGGGAGATGAGCATGCCGCCGGAACTCTGGCTCTTTACCACCGCGTTCGTCGCAGGGTTGGTATTGGCGGTGTTCGCGATGTTGCGGGGAGTCGAAACGCGGACCGGCGACGAGATCAAGCGTCCCCTCGCCGGCGTCAACCTTCCGGTGTTCGGCATGGCGCTGATCGCGTTCGGCGCGGTCGGCTACCTGCTGTCACGGTACAGCTCGCTGGGCACAGGCGCGCGTACGGCCATCGCTGCTCTGTCGGGCGCGGCGGCGTATGGGGGAATGACTCTGTTGCTTGCGAAGTGGGCGCTCCAGGCACCACTGGAAGATCCGCACGAGCTGCAGGAGCTGATTCAGGGACACATCGCCATCGTGGTTCAGGAAATCGGCTCGTCGACACCGGGCCGAATCGAGTACACGCTCAACGGTCATCACCATTCGGTGCAGGCGGTCAGCCTTGCCGGTCAGCCCATTCCCGCCGGAACCGAAGTCGTGATAGATCAGCAGAAGGGCGACGTCGCGCACGTCGAGCCCTGGGCCTCGGTCGAGCCGCGTCTCTGAGCGATGTCCGACGCCGCGCTTTTCATCGGGCTTTTCGGAGGCTTGTTCGTCCTTCGGGTGATAGCGGCCACGGTCGTGTTCCTCTGGATCCTGCCTGACGGTGACCGGTGCCCCTGCTGCGACGCGGAAACGCTGCGAGTGGAGTCGCGCGGCGTGTCGAAAGTGCTGCGCTGGTTCAGATCGAGCTGGTGCTATGAATGCAACTGGCATGGCATGCACAGGGTGATGCGCGAGGAGCACACTTGTGCTCCGAGGCAGAGGATTGGCGTTTCGTGCCGAGCCCAACCCAGAAGTAGTTCCCCGCGGACTAGCCTCGATTCAAGCCCAGCTTAGCCAACGCCGCATCGTCACCGGCAAGGTACGCCTTGCGAGCGGCATCCCAGAGAGGGCGTAGCTGCCCCGCTCCGGCGAGCTTGCGGTAGCTGTCAATCAATTCCGTCAGCTCGGTAGCGAAATCCTCACCATAGCCACGAGTGATGATTCGAACACGTCGTTCACAGTCCCTATCCACAAGTGACAGGAACGCCCATTGCTCCACCGGGAAGGCGAACCCGGACGAGCCATCTGACTGTGCCGTGAACATCGGAGCTACCGTTTCTTCTGCCTCTAGGACGTCCATCGTCAATGCGAGAGACTTTACCCATTCAGCCTTCGTGAATCCCGCCAACGTTCCCGGGCGATCGAGAATGACCTCCCTATCGCCCGCGTTGTCGAAGCTTGCCACGCAAGGCACCCTCTCTGAGATGAATAACGACGTAGCGTACCCGACCGAATCCTTCCAAAAACTCCGGCTCTATCGCGCGCAGTCGGGTCAGGACGCGTCCGGCGCGACCAACTTCAGACGGCGACCACAAGGCTGGAACTTTTCCGCGCTTCGCTCGAAATCTTGCCGCGCCGCCAAGGCGATCTGTACCAATCTCGCGTGCGGTGAGGAGGGTAATGATCGCCTCGAGAAGCTTGGCTTCCGTAGCGCCGGCGCTCGCCAACACGATCAACGTCGCTGGTTTTCGACCCGGCCGTTGGAGAATCACCGGGCTGTCGCTGCTGAGCGAATCCGATAACACTACCGTTACCTCGAGTCGGCGACCAACCTCCGACACCGAGTAGCGCTCACTGCTCACTGACGTGTGAGAGTCCGATACTTGTTGGGCGCCCAGGTCCGCCACGATAGCCAATCCCGCGACACACACCAAGCTGATTCCAGCGAATGCCAAGACATGCACGTGCCGAGATCGTCGCTTGGTGCCTTCGCGTACGGCGGACGGCATAGACAGCAGTGCGGGATTCCAACTCATTCGCATACCGTCGCCCACCCTTCCCACCAAACGCTCCATGTTTGCCCACCATCATAGCTGACTTCGATCAAGACGTACTCATGATTACAGGTCGTGCCACCTCCGGTTGAGCCTCCGCCCGAGGATCCGCCGCCAGAGCTAGCCGGGCTCCCGGGACCGTAGGTTCTGACGCCGTCAAACGCGTAAAAACTAACCGTAACACCCGCTTCCCTACGCGGCAGGTTCACCCAGAATTGACAGAACCCAGTTGCATTATCGATGCTCGCCGACCAGCCGCTACCGTCAGTTGCTGGCCACCGACCCGCGGGCCACGAGTAGTTACCGTGCGCGGGGCCAAGGGCTTGCCAGAGCCTCCAAGTGCCCGAGCTGAGAATATCAAAATACCTGACCGGATTTGTGGACTTTACCATGCCCCGTACCGAGGTTTGGTATATGGCTGGGGGGCAGAGTGATGCGTTCGCGTCTGCAGACAGACTGGCAAATGAGTCTTGCCACTCGACGCTCGCCGTTACTTCAATTTCTCCTACGACAGTTCCGGACTCCGGGCCGCTATCGGACTGGCAGGGCTCCTCGTAGATGATCTGCGTTGAGCAATCCTGCGATGTTGCGGCCTCCGCCGCCAGCGCATGTCGTGGCGGTTCCAATGCGGGCGGCGCAACAGGCTCGCGTCCCGAGCACGCAAGCACGCTCGAGCCATACAGAAAGAGATTGAAGACCAACGGTGTAAGGACGGGTCGCATCAATTACTCCTGGATGCCGGTAACCCGGTCGCGGACGGATGCGTCGCAGCCCGCCCGCGTATTGACCATTATACTCTCCCTCGTATAGGTGTCAAGACCGAAACACGATCGCCAGAAAGAAACGATCACAGAGCCATTGAAGCAGAAGCAGCGGCGGGATCTGGAGTACGAATTCGACGTCCTCGTCGTAGGCGCCGGCCACGCCGGAACCGAGGCAGCCGTGGCGGCAGCCCGCCTCGGCGCAACCGTTGGCCTTGTGACGAGCGCGCTCGAGACGATCGGGCAGATGTCGTGCAACCCGGCGATCGGCGGCGTCGCGAAGGGCACGGTGGTGCGCGAGGTCGACGCCCTGGGCGGGATCATGGGTCGCGCCACGGATCTCGCGACGCTGCAGTTCCGGATGCTCAATCGCGGCAAGGGGCCCGCCGTGTGGTCTCCGCGCGCGCAGTGCGACCGGGGCCTGTATCGCCGCGCCGCGCGCACTCTGATCGAGCAGCACGCCGGCCTGCAAACCATTCAGGGCACCGTCGCGCGGCTGCTCATGGACGGCGATTCGGTGCGCGGAGTCGAGACGCTCGAAGGCCGCCGCTTCGGCGCGAAAGCGGTCGTCATCACTACCGGCACCTTCCTGCGCGGGCGCATGCACATCGGCACGACGACGCAGATCTCTGGAGGACGCGCCGGAGACGCCGCGACGACCCACCTCGCAGAGCAACTCGAGAATGCTGGCCTGCAAGTCGCGCGGTTCAAGACCGGCACGCCCCCCCGGATCGACGGACGCACTGTGGATTTCGGCGCGCTCGACATACAGAGCAGCGAGATCGATCAGTTCGATTATTCCTGGTCGCACTTCTGGGAAGAGCCGCGCGCGTCGCACGGCTCCACGCGCCATCCCGAACAGCTCCCCTGCTGGATCACGTACCTGGGTGCCGCGGGAAAAGAAATCATCACGCGCAACATCGAGCAGTCGGCGATGTACGGCGGCGCTATCGCGTCGCGGGGACCACGCTACTGCCCCTCGGTCGAAGACAAGATCGTCAAGTTTCCCGCTGCAGAGCGGCACCAGCTTTTTCTCGAGCCTGAAGGGCACGATACCGCCGAGCTCTACGTCAACGGCTTGTCGACATCGCTGCCGGCGCCGGTGCAGCTCGAGATACTGCGATCCATTCCCGGGCTCGAGCGTGTTCGAATGAATCGCGCGGGATACGCCATCGAGTACGATTACTACCCGCCCACTCAGCTCGACCAGACGCTGCAGGTGAAGTCGATCCCCGGACTCTTCTTTGCCGGCCAGATCAACGGGACGACCGGCTACGAGGAAGCTGCCGGCCAGGGGCTCGTCGCCGGCGCGAACGCGGGACTCCGCGCGCTCGGGCGCGACCCGCTCGTGCTCGGCCGCGAGACTTCCTACATCGGCGTGCTCGTAGACGATCTCGTCACGCGCGGGGTCGACGAGCCGTACAGACTGTTCACATCCCGCTCCGAGTTTCGTTTGACCGTGAGGCAGGACAACGCGCTGCAGCGCCTGTCACCAGTCGCGGAGCAGCTTGGCCTCTACTCCAACGCGGAGCGCGCCATCGCGGAGAAGCGTGTCGGCGAGGTCCGTGCTGCGATCGAAATGGCGGAGGTTACGAGCATTCGCCCCGAGCAGGCGGACCCGGTGTTGGATCGCGCAGGCGGTACGCCGCTCAAGCACGCCATGAAGATCGCCGAGGTTGCGAAGCGGAATGGCGTGGAGCTCTCGAGGCTGTTCGCCGCAGTCAACACGGGAGAAGAGTTCGCGGCGGAATCGGTGCTGAGCGCGGAGCTGGAGCTCAAGTACGCGGGATACTTCGAGCGCGAGCGCGTTCACGCGGCTCGCATGACGCGAATGGGCGAGATGAGACTGGAGGACGATCTCCCGTACGAGGCAATGGCCATGCTGTCGTTCGAGGCCCGGCAGAAGCTGGCTGGCATTCGCCCGCGCACGATTGCGCAGGCTTCGAGCATTCCCGGCGTGAACCCGAGCGACCTGCAGAACCTGCTCATCGAAGTCGAGCGGTGGCGCCGACAGGTACAGTCCAGCGACTAGTCGCTACTCGCTCTTTCCTTCTCCACAGCGATCGCGATCACCGCGGCTGCGATGCACGCGCCGCCTACGAGCGTAGTCCAGCGCAATCGCTCGGCGAGAAACAGAACGGCAAGCATCGTCGTGAAGAAAGGCTCCGCGGTAGCGATGATGCTGGTACGTGGAGCGCCCAGCGTTTTCAATCCACTCAGCAGCGCCAGGAACGGGACCACCGTCGACACGACCGCGAGCAGCAGTACGTAGATCCACGCCAGCGAAGTCGCGGGCGTGGCAAGCGCTGACAGAGGCTCCGCGTTCTGGCTCCACGGCGGTGACAGCAGCACGCCGGCGACGAAATACGTGAGGAGTGCGCCGAGAATGATGTAAAACGAGCCGGCGATCGGCGGAATTGCGCGCTGCAGGTGGTTGACGACCGGCAAGTACGTTGAATACAACAGCGCAGACGCGAGTCCGAGCGCGATTCCCAGCGTGTTCAGGTGCGAGCCTGAGCCGACGCCGGGAATGCCGATCATGAGAGCAATTCCCAGCATCGCGAGCAGTAGCACGCCGCCGCGTTTGGCCGTCAACGGATCCGTACCGCGCACCGCGCCCGTGAGCGCGAGCCACACGGGATAGGTGAAGAACAGGAACGCGACGACGCTCGCCGGCACGAATCGCAGCGCGGACAGACTCATGTACGTGCACACGGCCTGGATGACGCCGCCGATCGCGAACAATCCGAGGCCCGCGCGCCAGTGCCTCCGGACCGGCGCGTGCGCGATTGCGAACAGGACGATCGCCGCGAAGAGGAATCGCCAGAAAACGAGATTGAGAATCACCATGCCTTCGCGCACGGCGAAGACACTCAGCACGGAGATCGATCCGAAGCCCACCGCCGACAGGAGCGTCAGCGCGGTCGCTCTTGCGGCGGAAGGGGAGATGTGCGGCGGATGGGGCGTCAGCATCGCGACAAACTAAACGGGAGCGTACGGCGTCCTTTGTGCAGCTTTCGGTTTTGACGAGCTTGTGATGTGCACGCTTTGCCGCGACGGACGTCATAGTGTGTGGAGCTTGTAGGTCCCTCTTTATACGGAGCAATCACGACATGCGAGCCAGATTTCTTTCCCCGATTACAGCGGTTCTTGTTGGCTTATGTGGTGTTGTAACACCACTAAGCGCACAGAATCAAGCCATTATAGCGCCAGAAAGGCCTTCGATCAGTGTTCAGGCGCAGGGAAGTACGAGGATCACCCCTGACCGCGCAACCATTCGGATCGGCGTGCAGACCAGGGGCGCGACCGCTGCGACGGCCAGCGCCGAGAATGCGAGGGTGGCGCAGCTGGTTATCGCTGCGATCAAGGCAGTCGGCATTGGAGCCGAGCAGATCTCGACCGTGAATTATTCCGTAAATCCGGAGTACCGGCACATTGAGAACCGCAGCCCGGAGGTCACCGGGTATACGGTGCACAATACCGTAGTGGTCGACGTGCGCCAGATCGAGCAGGTAGGGCGGGTGATCGACGCTTCCCTGGGGAGCGGCGCAAACATGATCAACTCCCTCGATTTCTACGCTTCCAATACGGAGGAGGCGCGTAGGGCAGCGCTGGCCGCCGCGGTCCAGAAGGCCAGGCTCGACGCGGAAGTAATCGCTCGTGCCGCCGGGGGATCGTTGGGCGGCCTCGCGGAGGCGAGCGTTGGCGCGTACATGATCCCGATGCGGCGCGAGAACGTGCAGATGATGCGCGGAGATATGGCCGCGAACGCGCCAACCCCTGTGGAGCCAGGCACCGAGCTCCTCTCCGTGCAGGTAACGACTCGCTGGTACTTCGTTCCGGGCAACTAGCGGTAGTGTTTCACGTGGAACGTCCCTGCGGCGTTCCACGTGAAACAGGACTCGAAAACCGCCTCGATGGCTCGTCCGCGCCATATATTGGCCGCTCACTCTAGCGCGGACTACGTGGGCCGAATCATCGCGGTAGCGAACCAAAAGGGCGGGGTCGGAAAGACTACGTCCGCAGTTAACCTCGCGGCCAGCCTCGCCGCCGCGGAGCATCGCACCCTGCTCATCGACGGGGATCCGCAGGCGAACGCCACGAGCGGGATCGGCGTCGAGCGCGCGAACATCGAGAGCACCCTCTACGAAGTTCTCCTCGGTGCAACGTCCATAGCTAACGTCCGGCATCGAAGCGTGGCTCTGAAGCACCTCGACGTCGTTCCGGCGACTCCCGACCTTGCCGGGGCGGAAGTCGAGCTGATCGACCGGCCCCGCCGCGAACAATCGCTGCGCACAGCCGTGGAAGAGGTCCGCGACGAATATGACTTCATCCTGATCGATTGCCCGCCTGCGCTCGGCCTTCTCACCGTCAACATGCTCGCCGCAGCCGATGGGCTGTTGATCCCGCTGCAGTGCGAATACTACGCGCTCGAGGGAATCTCCCAGCTGCTAAACACGGTGCACCGCGTTCAGCACGGCATAAACGAGGATCTCGCGATCGACGGCGTGCTTCTCACCATGTACGACGCGAGGCTCAACCTCTCGCGACAGGTGGCCACCGAAGCCAGGGAGTACTTCGGCGCGAAGGTCTTTCAAACGGTCATCCCACGCAACGTCCGGCTCGCCGAAGCGCCGAGCTTCGGCAAGCCGATCATTCTTTACGACATCGCGTCCGCCGGCGCGCAGGCATACCTCGCCGCGGCAGAAGAGCTCGTCAACCGTAGCGCGCATACCGACAAAAAATCCACCAAGGCCTCCCGGCAACTCGAGGGGGCCAAACGTGGCGAGTGAAAAACCCGGACGCCGGCTCGGCCGCGGCCTCGACGCACTCCTTGGCTCGGCGTCGCGCGAACAATCCGCAAGCGATGGATTACGCCGCATCGCGATCTCCGACATCAAGCCCAATCCTCTCCAGCCGCGAAAAGAATTCGCGCCGCAGGATCTGGCTGAGCTGCAACAAAGCCTCAGCGTACACGGAATGCTGCAGCCCGTCACCGTCCGTACCTCGCAATCGGGACGCGGCTACGAGCTCATCGCCGGAGAGCGGCGCTTTCGCGCAGCGACAGCACTCGGCTGGAAAGAGATTCCGGCGCTCATCAAGGATGTCGACAACTCGACGCTGCTTGCATTGGCGCTCATTGAAAACCTGCAGCGGGCCGACCTTAATCCGATCGAAGAGGCTGAAGGATACAAGCGCCTCGTCGGTGACTTCTCGATGACGCAGGCCCAGGTCGCCGAGCTCGTCGGCAAGGATCGCTCGACCGTAGCCAACCTCCTGCGGCTGCTGGACCTCCCGGAAGCCGTGCGGCAGATGGTGCAGACCGGGCAGCTGACCACCGGCCACGTTCGGGCGCTATTGGCGCTGAAGGACGACGCCCAGATCCTGGCGACCGCGCGAAGCATCATCGACCGACAGCTGAATGTCCGCGAAGTGGAAGCCACGGTTCGCTCGGCAACCAAGCGTCCGGTCAAGCCCGAAAAGCGCGCCGATAGCGCCGACAACGCGTTCACGAAAAGCGCCGTGGACAGGCTTCGAAAGCACCTGCAAACTGATGTACGGATCACCGCAGACAACAAGGGCCGCGGCGATCTCACGATCCGGTTTTACTCGCACGAGGACTTCGAGCGAATCCTCGAGGCGGTTGGAGTTAAGGCGGAAGAGCCGTTGTAAAAGGACATTTCCACACATGTCGCAAATCGTTGCTGTGCCGCTGGTTACGCGGATTGTAGTGTCCCCTTCCGACAACTTCTCCACAGGGATGTGGGGAGCCATGGCGTCGGCCGCGGCTGATTTATCTCTCCGCATAAATGTGACATCGCACTGGGGCTGCCTGTGACGCCGGTGGCCCTCTCGGTCCTGGTTCGATACCTCGACGACCTGCTCGAGACGAACGGCACCCCGGACTATCCCAACGCCGTCAACGGGTTACAGATGGCCAATTCTGGTCCCGTCACGAAGGTCGCGGCCGCGGTGGATTTCTCGGCGCAGACCTTGGCCAGTGCTATCGGCGAGGGAGCAAACTTTTTGATCGTGCACCACGGAATGTTCTGGAGTGGCCTCGAGGCGGTCCGCGGTCTCGTGTATAATCGCATGCATCAGCTCGTAAAGAACGACCTAGCCGTCTACTCCTCGCATCTACCGCTCGACCGTCATCCCCGCTTCGGAAACAACGTCCTGCTGGCGAGCGAGCTTGGCTTGACCCCGTCCGGCGGGTTTGCCCGCTTTCAAACGATCGAGATCGGCGTTCGCGGTGACGCTGATATCGATACATCTGTGCTCGCATCCCGAGCTGCCGCATTTGCCGGCGCCCACGGCGGGAGTCTGCGCACCACGCCGATCCCGGAAGGACGCCGCACTCGCCGCTGGGCGATCTGCACGGGAGGCGGTGCATCCGCCGAGACTTTGCGCGAGGCAGCGGAACTGGAGATCGACACGCTCATCGTCGGTGAAGGAGCGCACTGGACAGCGGTGCACGCTGCCGACACAGGTCTCGTGATTCTTTACGCAGGGCATTACGCGACCGAGACATTCGGAGTTCGCGCGCTCGCAGAGCACGTGGGCGAGCGATACTCAGTGCCGTGGGTATTTCTGCCGCATCCCACAGGGCTCTGAGCGCGATCAACAAAAGCTGACTACGCTCGCCCAGGAGCGTCGCCACTCCCGCGCGGCGCGGCGCTCGAGCAGCAGCAGTTGCAACCCGCGGGAATCTTCGACACTCAGTACCAGGATCGTTCTGCGTAAACGACTGGAAACGATCGCCGCAAGAAGGTCGACCACCGGCACACTGTCCGCGCGCCCGGCGACGTTCCACGAAAAAACATTCTGGTGCGCGTTCCCCTCGCCACCGGTGCGCTCACCAACCACGAACAGCCGCTCTTCGCGCGGGTCCGCTTCGGAGCTTGATGTGCGCACGAGCTCTGCGGCGACTGTGCTGACTCCCGACGCGGTAAACGAATACGCCCTGCGTACACCGAACGGAATTCCCTGAAGCAGAGAATCCGCGAGCGCTGGTACTCCCGCCGCCGCGGAGTTGATGGCTCTCACGAGCACCAAGGAGTCGGTGCCGCGCATCCCCATCAGCGAATCGACGACGATCGCGGTGACAGAATCCCGTTCCAGTGCAACCCGCCATGCGGCCGCGCCCGATCGCCGCGTGTACGTCGGCGCCGTGATCTCCGCGGTCGGCCATGTGACGCATGAGCCGCTGCCGGATTCTGAGTCCGCGATTCGCAACATTGCCTCGCCGACCATTCCGCTTCGACCCACCAGCGCGACACGAATCGAATCGCCAGCCCTGATCGAGAGCGCGCTGTCGGCGAAGCGGCGGTCGCCAAGCTCGGGGACGACCAGTCTGTACGCGTCCTGCGTAGGCCCGATGCGCAACACGAGCGCGCGGCCGATTCCCGCCGGCCACCCTGTGATTTCGGCGGCCGATCGAGACGGCGCCACGGCGGGAACCTCCGGCGACGGGGCACGAGCCTCGGGCTCGCGTTCGTCGCAGCCGGCCAGAAGCCCGGCCGCAGCGACGACGGCAACAAACATCGAGCAACTCTTGGGCACGACCGATAATTTGTGCGCGGCCAACCCCGTGTCGAGTGAGGGCGATCTCCGACAAGCATGCACAAGCCACATTCGCTGCCCATAGAGACCACTACCGGCGATATAATCGCCGTTCGCGCCCCTGCGCGCGAGCGCTGGAGCTGGATCCTGTACGATTTCGCGAACACGATCTTCTCTATGAACGTCGTGTCGCTGTTTTTCGTCGTGTGGCTGGTCAAGGATCTGGGCGCCTCCAACACCGTCGCGATGATCGGCTCCGTGATCGCGTCGGTCCTGGTCGCGGTCTCGATTCCGGTGTTTGGCGCCATCTCCGACGCGAGGCAGCGGCGCAAGCCATGGGTGGTCTGGTTCACGCTAATCGCCGTGGCCGCGACCGCCATGATTGGCGTTCTGAGCCAGACCATCGTGCCGCTGTCGGGCGAGAGCGTGATCGGCGGGCTGCCGCCGGGTTCCGCGGCGGCGAGCATTTCTAGCGGGGCGCTGGCGGTGATCATCATCGCGTTTATTGTTGCGAACTACGCCTACCAGGGCGCCCTCCCGTTCTACAACGCGATGATGCCCGAGCTCGCGCCCGCGAGCGAGTGGGGGCGGCTGTCGGGGCTGGGCACGGCGATCGGGTACGTGGGCTCGATCACCGGGGTACTCATCGGTACCGCCTTTTACACGGGCTCGATCCCGCTGCTGGGCGGCGTTCCGGAAGCACTGATGAGCGACATCCGCGCGATCGTGCCGTTCACGGAGCATGGCGGTCGCGTATCCACGTTCATCCCGACTGCGATTTTATTTTTGCTGTTCTCGCTGCCGCTTTTCTTCTTTTGCCGCGACCATCGCCCTGCGATCGAGAAGCGCGCGATCGGATGGAAGAAGGCTTTCAGCGATGTCATCACGACGTTCCGCGAGTCGCGCAAATACCCCGGAGCCACGCGGTTCATCGTCGCGTCGTTCCTGTACCAGGACGCCATGGGCACGATCATCGGCGTAATGGCGCTGTACGCGGTCGAGGCGATGGGATTTGCCGAGGGCAGCGAAGCGATCCTGTTCGTGGTGCTTACGGTCCCAGCGGTGATTGGGAGTTATGCCTGGGGGTATCTCGCTGATCGAATCGGGCCCAAGCGCACGCTCGTCACCGTGATCACGTCGTGGATCTTTCTGTTGGCGGCGATGATCGCGGCGCCTACGCAGACTTCATTCTGGATCGTTGGCGTGGGAATTGGTCTGGTATACGGCGGTGTCGCCGCGACCGAGCGGCCGCTGATGCTGACGCTGATTCCCGAGCGCGATGCCGGACGGTTCTTCGGGTTGATGGTGCTGTCGGCGCGCGCGGCCGCGATCGCTGGCCCGCTCATCTGGGCGTTCACGGTGGACGGGCTCATGCCATCCATGGGCAAGGGATTCGCCTATCGCGCCGGCGTCGTGACTGTAGGTTTCGGAATGGTATTAGCGCTTTGGGTAATGCGGAAAGTCCCGGACAGGCGCGGATATTCGGAACGCGAGACGTTGTAGCAAGGAACGCTTTCCCGCTCGACCAACAACAAAGGAGATGCAATGCGTAACTCGGGTAAGGCTCCGACGATGGCGGTATACCTCATTTCCCTGGTTCTGTTTCTCGTTGCTGTCGCTGCGCATTTCGGGCTGGTCCGGGTTGGTGAGCCGGTCGCAAGTTGGTCCTGGATCGGCGGCTTCGCCCTGTTGTTGATCGCGTGCCGGGTCAAAGGACTGTAGCCGCGCGCCTACTCCTTCGTCTTTAATGAGTAGTTAGACCGACGCTGTTCAGTGTACGCTCACACTTCGCACGGATCCCAATGCGCTTGAAGATGCCTTTCCGTTGGCCGGCCGCGGCCGTGCTATTCGTGCTCGCGTGTGGGACTCCAGACTCCCGCGTCGAATCGGCCTCCACAGTTGACGAGAACAAGGCGGTCGCCCGCCGCTTCTTCACTGAGGTGTGGGGCGGTGGATCGGAGAGCGTCGCCCAAGAGTTGCTCGCGGACTCCTACGTCGGACACATGACGGGGAATCCCACCCCGCTGGATCGGGCGGGCTGGCTGGACTTCTTTCGTGCGTTTCGGACCGCGTTCCCGGACGCCCAGTTCACCATAGAAGACATGATTGGTGAAGGCGATCGGGTGGTGCTGCGCCTCACAATGCGTGGGACCCATCGTGGGATGTTCAATGGCATTCCGCCGACGGGCCGCTCCGTCGTGGTCACGGGGGTGAGCATTGAGCGTATTCAGAATGGGCGGATCGTTGAGGGCTGGGTCACAAATGATGCGCTCGGCATGCTCCAGCAGCTCGGAGTCGTTTCGGGGCCGCCGAAGTCGTAGGATTGGCTTAGCGATAGGACGCTGGGTAAACGCCAATCGCCAAGGTAGGTTAAGCCTATGTGGACATTGTAAGCCGGAGTGACCGCGACAACCACGGCGTCGGCTCGCGTGGCGGTGGCTTGCTTACTCGTTTCGGCCTGCGCTCGCGCACCTCGAAAGAATCGGCTTGGTCAGCGAACTGACGCGAAAACGGCGCGGTCGCGTGTTCAGTTACTCGCGCTATGCGAGGATTCTCAACGAGGGAATGGCGCTCCCGCGATGACACTACTCTCTCGTCTCCATCCAGTTTTTGCCGACATTGTCAAAGTACAGCCTCCGCTTGCAACGATTCGTGGGGCGCCGCAGTATATCGTGACTGTCTAATGAGTAGTTGCGCGGACGAGATTGAATATGCCTATCAAGGTCGGTGAGGTAGAGGCGCTGTTCCGGTACCCGGTGAAGTCCATGAGAGGCGAACTTCTCGATGTCGCGGACCTGGGCTGGCACGGTCTTGACGGCGACCGCCGCTTGGCCTTCCGTCGGGCTGATGCTCGCGGCGGCTTCCCGTGGCTTACCGCCTCCACGCTTCCGGAGCTGATTCTCTTTTCTCCACAGCGGCAGGGACCCGCCGTCGATGGCAACCTCCCCACGCACGTTCGCACGCCTGATGGAGAGGATCTGGCTGTGTTTAGCCAGGAACTGGCGACGGAGGTCGGTCGCCGCCATGGTGCGCCGGTCGAGATGATGCACCTGGACCGTGGCATCTTCGACGAGGCGAGCATCTCCGTGATTACCTCCGCCACGGTGAGCGAAATCGGCAGGCTCGCGGCTCAGCGCACAGACGTCCGAAGATTCCGACCGAACATCCTGATTGCGTCACTGCGATCAGTCCCCTTCGAGGAGGACGAATGGGTGGGAGGCGTCCTCTCGTTCGCGGAAACCAACGACGCCGCCATCGCGATCACCAACCGCGACGAGCGCTGCTCGATGGTGAACTTCGACCCTGACTCGGCACGCACGGCCCCAGAGGTGTTGAAGACGATTGTTCGAGCGAGGGACAACAAGGCTGGGGTCTACGGCACCGTGACTCGACGCGGGCGCCTCGCGGTAGGGCAGCCCATATTCTTCGAGCCGGCAGCCGAACATCGGGAGCGGCTGTGAACGTGTTTTGCCGACGTAGCGCGCGGAGCGGGGCTCCCGCGATAATGGCTACTCCTTCGTCTCCATCCAGTTCTTCCCCACACCGATATCCACGACCAGAGGAACCGATAACTCTGCGGCGTGCTCCATCTCATACGTCACTAGAGCTTGCGCGATCTCGATCTCTTCCTCCGGTACTTCGAACACGAGCTCATCGTGCACCTGCAGCAGCATGCGCGTACGCAGTCCGCGCTCGCCGAGCACGCTGTGGATGTGAATCATTGCGAGCTTGATGAGATCGGCCGCCGACCCTTGAATCGGTGAGTTCGCGGCGGTGCGTTCGCCAAACGCGCGGATGTTGAAGTTCCTGTCGCGCAGCTCGGGGATGTAGCGCCTCCGGCCAAAGATGGTCTGCACGTAGCCATGCTCCCGCGCGAACTCGACCATCGAGTCGAGGTACGCGCGGATCCCCTGGAAGCGCTCGAAGTATTTCGCGATGAACTCCTTCGCTTCCAAATGCTCGATGTGCAGCTGGCGCGACAGCGCCTGCGGCCCCTGCCCGTAGATCGTGGCGAAGTTGATGGTCTTCGCGCGTGCGCGCATCTCGGACGTCACGTCGGCAACTGGAACATCGAAGATTAACGACGCGGTCTGTCGGTGGATGTCGCCGCCCGCGTGAAACGCGTCTACGAACGCGGGATCGTTCGACAAGTGCGCAAGCAGGCGCAGCTCTATCTGTGAATAGTCGGCGGCGACCAGCGTCCATCCCTTCTCCGGAACGAATCCGCGCCTGATCTCGCGTCCCAGCTCGCGGCGGATCGGGATGTTCTGCAGGTTCGGGTCGCTCGATGACAGGCGCCCCGTCGCGGCCACCGTCTGGTTGAACGAAGTGTGCAGCCGCCCGGTCTCCGGGTTCACCAGCTCGGGCAGTGTATCCAGATACGTGTTCTCGAGCTTCGCAAGCTCGCGGTATTCCATCAGTAGCACGGGCAGGGTGTGCCCCTGCTCGGCGAGCTCCTGCAGCACGCTCGCGTCGGTGGACGGCCCGGTTGGCGTCTTCTTCAGCACCGGCAGCTCGAGCTTCACGAAAAGGATCTCGCGGAGCTGCGGGTTGGAAGCAATGTTGAACTCCGTTCCAGCAGCCTCGTATATCCGCTGCTCGACAACCTTTCGCTCGCGCTCGAAGCGGACCTTGAGCGACTTGAACCAATCGTCGTCAATCGCGATTCCGGTCCACTCCATGTCGCCCAGCACTGCCACGAGCGGCATCTCCACGTCACGCAGCAGGTCCTTCAACGCAAACTTCTCGAGCTGAGGCTCGAACAGCGAGCGCAGCCGCAGCGTGATATCCGCGTCCTCGCACGAATAATCCCGCGCCGCGTCCACCGGGCATTCGTCGAACCGGAGCGCGTCGCGCCCCTTGCCGCACAGATCTTCGTACGACGTCATCGTATGCTGCAGAAACTCGAGCGCGAGAACGTCGAGCCCGTGCGAGCGACGCCCGGGATCCAGCACATAACTCGCGAGCATCGTGTCGAAATCAAGCCCGCGCAGCGTCACGCCGGCTTTCCTCAGCGCGAGCAGATCGAACTTCGCGTTCTGCGCGCTCTTCGTGATGGAGGGATCCTCGAGCAGCTCGCGCAACGGTGCCATCTCCGCCGAGTCGAGCGGCGGCAAATTGTTGACCGGTGTCGCGCCGCCGCCGCTCAGCATCCGCGACGCGATGCTCTCGACCCTCTTCGCTATTCGCTTTTTGGGTCGGGTGGTTGCGCCGGTGGTCTCGTCGCCGCCGCGCACGGTCCCCCGGTCTTCCGGCGCATCGGTGGCCGAGCGATCTCCGGAAACATCCATCAGGAAATCGGTCTGCTCTGCGGCGTGCGGCCGGTGACGGAGCGGGAAGTAGTACGCCTCGCCGGGAGCGATGGCGAGCGATATCCCGATGAGCCGTGACCGCAGCGGGTCGATCTTCGGAGGATCGCCGGCGGCTACCACGGTCTCGGTGTCGAGTGCGACAGTGCCCGCTTTGCGCGCCTTGGCGACAACCTCGGACATCTGTGCGAGGGTTTCGACCGTAGCGTACCGTCGCTCGAGCCCCGGCTCGGGAGCGCGCCTGGCGGGCGCGGCTTCCTTCGCTAGCGAATGGAACTCAAGCTCGACGAACAGGTCGCGCAGTTGATCGCGGTCGGGCTCGCGCAGCTTGAGCGCGTCGAGATCGAGCGCGATGTCAAGATCCTCGCGAATCGTGACCAGCTCTTTCGACAGTCGCGCGTTCGCGGCGTGCTCCTGCAGCGCCTCGCGCGGACGCTTCTTGGTGATCTCGCCGGCGCGCGCCAGGATGTCTTCCAGCCCGCCGTAGCTGTTGACGAGCTCTCTCGCTGTCTTGTCGCCGATGCCGCGAACGCCCGGCACGTTGTCCGACGAGTCGCCGACGAGAGCGAGGTAATCCGTGACTCTGTCCGGCGGGACGCCGAGGCGCTCGCTGGCGTTCTCGACGCCGACCCACTGCTCTTCCACAGCCGCTGAGCCGCCGCGTCCCGGATTCAGGATCCACACGCCGGGCCGTACGAGCTGCTGAAAATCCTTGTCACCCGAGACGACGACGACTTTGACGCCGCTCTCCGTTCCCCGGCGCGCGAGCGTACCGATCACGTCGTCCGCTTCGTATCCCTCGAGTGCGAGGATGGGGATTCGATACGCGTCGAGCAGCTGGCAGATGCGCAGCATCCCCCGGTCGAAATCAGCCTGAAGGTCGTCGGCAAGCTTCTCGCGCGTCGCCTTGTACGCGGGGTACCGCTCGTGGCGGAACGACAGCCCGGAGTCGTGCACCCAGCCCAGGTACTCGGGCTTCTGGGTCGTGACCAGGCGCTGCAGAAAGTTGCTGATTCCCCAGACGGCGGAGGTGTTCTCGCCCTTGCTGGTAGTGAGCGGCCTGGCCATCAGCGCGTAGAACGCGCGATAGATCAGGGCGTAGCCGTCTACGAGGAAAAGCCGGGGCGGCTCCGGGAGCTGCATCGCTCCCAATATAGCCGCCCCGGCGGATCGCTTACTGAGCCAGGAGCCTCGAGGAAAGCGCGCGGAATTGGCTCTCGCTCTCGCGCGTCAACTCCCAGCGGCCGGCCTGCATCTCGTCGATGAATACAAGCTGTGCGCGGTGGCGCCGGTATTCCCACACCTGGACCGGGACTCTCGCCGCGGTGCCAAGCCGCTGGTCACGAACGGTCATGATCTGCTCGGCGATTTCATCGGGATCCCCGAGCGCTACATAGACCATCCCACGGTCCGACAGCCAGCCCGCGATGCCCTCGCTCCTGAAGCGGTCGTTCGCGAACTGGATCCTGCCGAAGTAGTCGCGCAGCCCCTCGTGCGTCGGAGTGCCTGGATCGGGGTCGGTCGCTCGGAGAAAATCGATCCACATCTGCGCGCGCTGCTGCGGAGGCGCGTTCCGGAGCGCCGCCAGCC
>JACDCY010000119.1 GCA_013817305.1 Gemmatimonadaceae bacterium
CAGATCGTCGTCATGACGGCGCCGCAGATCGGCAACTACGGCATCAACGCAGAGGATCCCGAGTCCGCCGCTCCGCAGGTATCCGGGGTGGTTGTGCGTGAGCTGTCGCGCACTTACTCCAACTGGCGCGCGACGGGTGATCTGCGCGGATGGTTGCTGGACTCCCAAGTACCGGTCCTGGAAGAAGTTGATACACGTCGCCTAACACGCCACTTGAGGTCCGCTGGCGTCATGCGCGGAGTTGTGGCGGAGGGCGCGGCGCCGACTGCGGAAACGCTCGCGATCCTCGAGGCGTGCCCGTCGATGGAGGGACAGGACCTGGCGTCGGTCGTCTCGACGAAGAAAGTCTACCAGTGGGGAAACCCGCAGGCGCCGCATCATATCGTCGCCTACGATTTCGGAATCAAGCGCAACATTCTGCGCCTGTTTGATGAAAATGGATGTCGCGTGACCGTGGTGCCCGCCAACACGCCGCCGGAGCAAGTGCTGGAGATGGCTCCGGACGGGATATTCCTCGCGAACGGACCCGGGGATCCGGCCGCTGTGAGCTACGCGCCGGCCACGATCAACCATCTGGCCCTGACCGGGCTACCGATGTTCGGCATCTGCCTGGGACATCAGCTCATCGGCCTGTCATTCGGCGGCTCGACGGTCAAGATGCCGTATGGCCATCGGGGCGGAAACCATCCGGTCCGCGAGCTTGCTACCGGTAAGGTGCTGATTACCTCCCAGAACCACGGATTCGCTGTCGAGGGCTCCGAGGCCGGCATTCCGGGGGCTCCGGCGCTCGAAGTGACCCACCTCAACCTCAACGACGGCTCTATCGAGGGCATGCGGCACAGGGAGCTTCCCGTGTTCGCGGTTCAATACCATCCCGAGTCCGCACCCGGTCCGCACGACGCCAGGCCGCTTTTTCAGGAGTTTCTGGCCGCCGTGGCCGGGGCCCCTCAGGCCCTTTAAACGCTTGACACACAACGACTAACGTCCTAGCTTCGATTGACTTACAGCGTTTTATGCGCTGTTAATTAACTGAGGCCCGGACATGACGAAGGCCGACCTTGTCGAGCACGTGACCGCCGAGATTGCCAAGACGGCTGGTCCGATGATCTCTAAGAAGGACTGTGCTCGAGTCGTCGACGCTTTTCTGGAAGCGATAAAGGACGCGCTCAAGGAACAGAAGAACATCGAGGTGCGCGGATTCGGGACTTTCAAGATCCGCCAGCGCAAAACTCGCATGGCGAGAAATCCCCGAACTGGTTCTCCCGTAGAGGTTTCCGCACGCCCCGTCCCGGTTTTCAAGCCCTCCAAGGAGCTCCGCGCTCTCGTCGCGAATCTGACGGACGAAGAGATGCACGCCCTCCCGGAGTAGGGCTGTGGCAGGCGAAGTACCGGTCAAGGCGCTCCTGTTCGCCTCGTACGCCGACGCGTACGGCTCGACCGAAGTGCCACTACTGCTTAGAGCAGGGTCCACCGTCGGCGATGCCGTTGCCGCAGTCCGAGCCAAGGCCCCCACCGCAATTCCAGCCCGGCCGCTGGTAGCCCTGAACGAGCGCTACGCCAAGTACGACGAGCATCTCTCGCCGGGTGATGAGATAGCCCTAATTCCGCCTGTCGCAGGCGGTTAGCTGCGCGCCGCTCTCGTGACACGTGTGATCGACGTCGCCGCGCTGGTCGCGGAAGTGGCGCACCCCTCATGCGGAGCCGCATCAGTCTTTCTCGGCACCGTGAGGAACGTCAACGACGGGCGCCCGGTGACCGGAATCGAGTACAGGGGGTATGAGCCCATGGCCGTCCGGGAGATCACCGGGATTCTCTCCCGTGCGCGCGACAGGTTCGGCACCGAGCATATTGTTGTGGAGCACCGGCTTGGGTTGCTCGGGCTCGGCGAGGTGAGCATAGCGATCGTCGCCGCTCATCCGCACCGGCAAGCTGCGATGGACGCAACCCGCTACGCGATCGAGGAGATCAAGAAGACCGTGCCGATCTGGAAGCTCGAGCACTACGCCGACGGAACCCGCGAATGGGTCGACCCCACGCGCGCGTCAATCGTGATCGAGCCATCGCCAGTGGCGGAGGTGGTCGGATGAAGGACTCGTTCGGTCGCAGCATCGAATATCTGCGGATCTCGGTGACCGATCGGTGCAACTTCAGGTGTCTGTACTGCATGCCGGAAGAAGGGTTGCAGTGGTTGCCGCGGAGCGAGATCCTCTCGTACGAGGAGATCGCCGAAGTCGTGACTCAGCTCGCGCCGCTCGGCCTCAAGCGCCTCAGGCTGACAGGCGGAGAGCCGACGATACGGCCTGAGCTGCACAAGCTCGTCGCCATGCTGCGCGCCGTACCGGGGATCGAGGACATCGCTCTGTCGACCAACGGCTCTCGTTTCCCGGAGCACGCGCCGCGGTTGAAGGCGGCCGGGCTCGACCGCGTGAACATCAGCGCGGACAGCCTGCGCCCGGGTCGCGTGCGGGACATCGCCCGCCGGACGGTATCTACCGCGCCGTACGACGCGCTGTGCGCCGCCGAGCGGGAAGGGCTTTCGCCGATCAAGGTGAACGTCGTGGTCATGCGCGGAATCAACGACGACGAGATCGTGGACTTCGCGCGGCTGACATTGGAGCACGAGTGGCATGTAAGGTTCATCGAGCTCATGCCGGTCGGCGACATGCGCGGCGTAACCTGGGAGCACGTGGTGCCCAGCGATGAGATTGTCGACCGCCTGTCCGCGCTTGGGCCCCTGACGGCCTGCGAAGGGCCTGCGCGCGGTAACGGCCCGGCCGTGTACCACCGCTACTCCGGCGCGCCCGGGACGGTTGGGGTGATCACCCCGATGACGCACACGTATTGCGAGTCGTGCAACCGGGTGCGGCTCACCGCCGACGGCCGGCTGCGGACGTGCCTGTTCGGCGATGCCGAGGTCAACCTGCGGCAACCGCTCCGTGCCGGACTGCCACTCGAACCCCTGTTTGTGCGCGCGCTCGAGGAAAAGCCCAAAGAGCACGCTCTTCTCCAGATGAAGATCGGCGGGCTGCGCGCCCTCTCCGAAGTAGGAGGATAGCGCGCGAGTTCTTGGTGGCGCGGCGTTCGTCCTGCTCGCGGTATTTGCGGTCCGCGGGGCGCGCTGGGCCTACGTGGCGTTTCTCGGGCTGACACTGCTGTACTTCCCGCAGAAGGGCGGCTTCAACTTCCAGCACCCGGCCTGCTCGCGTCGGCGACGAACTACTCCCACATCATCCTGTTCGCGCTGTTCTTCCTGATCAGCTACGGACACTTTGCGAAATCGCGACTACGTGAGTGGCGGCCGCTTCCCGTCGCGGCTGCAGCGACTCTGATCATGAGTGCCCTGATCGAGGTCGCTCAGGGAATGAGCGATACCGGGAACTGCGAGCTGCGCGATGTCATTCCGGACGTCATCGGTTTGCTGCTGGGCGCCGGCATAGTGCTGACCTGGAAGGCGTCTCGAAGTCGTGCCGATGTCCGTCCGCCGATTCTCGGCGACGACTAGCAACCGGCGCCAGCTTTCCATCGAATCAGGTCGACGATTAACTTGCGCTAGCCACACATTCCCCTAGCCAACAGCGTCTAGAAAATGGTCAACAAGATTACAGTCGTCGGTGCCGGCAACGTCGGCGCCACTGCAGCGCAGCGCCTCGCTGAGAAAGAGCTCGCGCGCACCGTCGTGCTCGTGGACGTTGTCGAGGGAGTGCCGCAGGGGAAGGGACTCGATCAATGGCAGTCCGCGCCGATCGAAGGCTTTGATTCGCGCGTGATCGGCACCAACGGGTACGAGGAGACCGCCGGATCTGACATCGTCGTTATCACCGCCGGCATCGCGCGCAAGCCGGGTATGTCGCGGGACGATCTGCTCAACACCAATGCGGGCATCGTCAAGCAGGTCTCCGAGAACATCAAAAAGACCTCGCCGAACGCGATCATCATCATGGTGTCCAACCCGCTCGACGTGATGTCGTGGGTGGCGAAGGAAGTCACGGGCTTCCCGCGCGAGCGTGTGATCGGCATGGCGGGTGTGCTCGACACTGCGCGCTATCGTGCATTTCTCGCTGAGGCGATGGACGTCTCCGTGCGCGACATCCAGGCGATGGTGCTTGGCGGGCACGGCGACACGATGGTGCCGCTCGTCAGCTATACGACCGTGAGTGGAATCCCGGTGCGCCAGCTACTCGCCGCGGACAAGCTCAAGGCGATCGTGGACCGTGCGCGTACCGGCGGCGCCGAGATCGTAGGCCTGCTCAAGACAGGCTCGGCTTACTACGCGCCGTCAGCGGCCGCAGTGCAGATGTGCGAGGCGATCGTGCTCGACCAGAAGCGGATTTTGCCTTGCGCCGCGTGGCTCGAAGGCGAATACGGGATGTCCGGGCTGTTCCTGGGCGTGCCGTGCAAGCTCGGACGGAACGGGCTGGAGCAGATCATCGAGGTCGAGCTGACGCCGGACGAGAAGGCGGCATTGGAAAAGAGCGCGGAAGCCGTGCGCGAGCCGATGGGCGCGATAAAGCTGTAGTCACCCGATTGGGCGTTGGAGACAGGAAAATGAGACGTTTCTGCATGGCTTT
>JACDCY010000035.1 GCA_013817305.1 Gemmatimonadaceae bacterium
GCCCAAGCCGTAGAGACGATTATCGCGATCCCGTTGCGCGGGGGAAGCGCGCGCGATAATTCACAGGGATCGTCATGCACATAGATCGTCTTTTTCTCAGATTCGCCGCGATCGCGGCGCTCGCCACCGTGCTCTCATGCGGAAATTCAGACGAGCGCCGGGCCGAAGAAGCGCTGCTCACCGCCGACAGCGAGGAGGGGGGAGTCCAGGGGCTCCTCTCGCTCAACTACGAGATCACGTCGGACGTCTTCAAGAAATGGAAGACTGCGCAGCTCGGGCTCGACCGCGCGCTGGGAAAATCGCAGTCCCGGTCACTCAAGGCGTTCATCCTCGGCGAGCGTCCTACGCGCGAGGCCATCGAGCGGTCCGTAGCGCGGATTGAAGGCAACCCCGGCGCGAAGCGGGCGATCCAGGACGCGGGGATGAGCCCGCGGCACTACGTAGTCGCGACGGTCGCGCTTTTCCAGGCGACGCGCGGCATCGATCCCGTCACCGGAGAGGCTTTCCGCGGCTTGCCGGCCCGCAACGTCGCGTTCGCGGAGCAGAACCGCGAAGAGATCGAGACCGGCGGGGGGGAGGGGGAGGGTGAGTTCCAGCAAATCGCCGACAGCATCGCGGCTGTACGCGCGGCTGCGCGCGCGGCTTCGGAGGGCATGCAGGCGGACACGATGAGCGTGCAGGTGGACACGGTGCCGCGGCCCGTGCCGCTTCCGGCGCCGATCCCCGTTCCTATGCCTGCGCCCACGCCGGTGCCGCCTGCGCCGACGCCACCGACAACGCCAGGCGCCACCTGACGGTGAGCGTTGCAGTTGCATCCAGACAATCGGAGATTACCTGATGTACAACAACGTGAAGGTGTTCGCGCTCATGGCCGGGATGACGGCGCTGTTGGCCGCGATCGGCACTTACTTCGGGGGCAGCGGCGGCATGATGAGCGCGCTCCTGTTCGCGGGGGTGATGAACGTCGCGATGTATTTCTGGTCGCACAAGATCGTGCTGAAGATGTACAAGGCCCGGATCGTCACGGCGGAGGATGCCCCCGATCTGTACGCGATGGTCGACCGGCTTCGCCAGCGCGCCGGCCTTCCGATGCCAACCGTCGCCATCGCTCCGCACGAGCAGCCCAATGCGTTCGCCACGGGGCGCGATCCGGATCACGCCGTCGTATGCGTGACCGAGGGGATCATGCGCCTCATCACGAAGGAAGAGCTCGAGGGCGTCATCGCGCACGAGCTCGGGCACATCAGAAATCGCGACATGTTGCTGCAGACGATCACGGCTACGATGGCGGGAGCGATCTCGTTTCTGCCGAGGCTGGCGATGTTCGGCGGCGGCAACCGCGACCGGAACATTCACCCGGCGGTCGCTATCGGGATGATGATCCTCGGGCCCCTCGCGGCGATGGTCATTCAGGCGGCGATCAGCAGGCAGAGAGAGTTCAAGGCAGATGCTGCGGGCGCCGAGATCTGCGGCCGTCCGCTGGATCTGGCCAGCGCGCTGCGCAAGCTCGAAGCGGGCGCCCGCGCGATACCGATGAACGTGGCACCGGCGGCCGCGCCGCTCGCCATTATCAACCCGCTCGCGGCGCATGGGGGTGGGATGTTGAAGTGGTTCTCGACGCATCCGCCCACGGGAGAGCGCGTGCAGCAGTTAGAGGCGATTGCAGCAGGGACGCAGGTCGCCGCGTAACCGGCGGGGCGCCGCCCGGCGCGGCGCACGTCTCCTTCTACTCGGCGGGTTGGCGGCAGCAGCGGCATGTGCGCCTGCGGCGCGAGCTCCCGCGGTGCCGTTGCCGGAAGTTCCCGTGCGGCGCGCCATGGCGGGCGGGTTCGATGACCGCCTTCCGGCGACGCTCGACTCGGTGATGGCTGCCGGCATACTCGAGCGCGCCGCGCCGGGCGGATCGATCGCGGTCGGGCGATATGGACGGCATGTGCTGGCCCGGGGGTACGGACGCACCGATTGGGCTGCCGACGCTTCGACCGTCGACGAGCGCACGATCTACGATCTGGCCTCGCTTACGAAAGTGGTCGTCACGACGACGGCGGCGATGATCCTGGAGGAAGACGGGCGCCTCGCTCTCGACTCGACTGTCGCGTGGTATCTCCCCGACTTCAACGCACCGGAGAAGGCGGGAATCACTGTCCGCATGCTGCTGACGCACCGGGGCGGGCTCGAGGCGTACGGGCCACTCTTCGCGCAGGCGCGCGGGCGGATGGAATATCTGACGGCGATCAACAGCCGCCCGCTGCGATATCCGCCGGGAACGCGCAGCGTCTACAGCGATTGGGACATGATCCTGCTTCAGCTCGTGATCGAGAGAATCACCGGCCAGGCGCTCGACATCTTTGCGCGCGACCGAATCACAGGCCCGCTCGGCATGGGCGACAGCTTCTTCAACCCTGACTCGACGCTGTTCCCGCGCATTGCGCCCACAGAACTGCAGCCATCCATCGGACGCCTCATCCACGGCGTGGTGCACGACGAGAACGCGCGTGCCATTGGCGGCGTGTCCGGTCACGCTGGCTTCTTCTCGTCCGCGCGCGACCTTGCGATCTTCGCGCAGATGATGCTCAACGGCGGGCACTACGGCACGGCCCGCATCCTCCGGCCCACGACGATCGCCCGCTGGACTTCACGCCAGGACGCGGACACCAGCAGGGCCCTCGGCTGGGATACGCCGTCAGGGCGATCGAGCGCCGGGCGGTTCTTCTCGCCGCGCAGCTTCGGGCACACTGGATTCACGGGGACCTCCATCTGGATCGACCCGGTGAAGGACATGTACGTGGTTCTGCTTACGAACCGTGTGAATCCGAGCCGCGAAAGCACGCGGATCTTTCAGCTTCGACGCGACGTCGCCGATGCAATACAGCAGGCGGTAATGGATGCGCCGCTGGTTGAGTGGGAAGCGACGAGGCTTGGTGGTCAGTGATCAGTGATCAGTGTTCGAAACTTGGTGTAATTCGAACTTCCTATCCCTTGCCGCGGACAGCTGCCTTTATACTTAGCGTGCGTAACAACGACGCCAGCATTCGCTTCACTTCTGTAACTTGGGCCGCGAGAACTTCATGGTCTGTCGGACCGATGTAACCGAGGTCAAGTGCAAGCAGGCACTGATATTCGCATTCGCACGCGGAACCGAATGCGACCTGGACAAAGCTGGCGAACGAGGGAACCGACCCACGCCCGCAGCCTTCCGCGAGATTTGTGGCAACTGACGAAGCCGATCTTCGAAGTTGGGCAGTAAGCCCGAACCGCTCCGCCGATGGAAAGGGCTTCGTTATAGCGTATACGTCCAGAGTCAGGGCGTGAGCTTTATTCCAAACCATTAGTTTTCTAAAATCTTGCATGTAGTTCTTGAGGGTATGAAGCAAAAGAACGCTACTTCTGCGCGGATGTTGACATCAAACCCCGGCGATGGTGCGCGAATGAGCCCCATCGGCTGCCTTGATCACTGATCACTGATCACTGATCACTGATATCTTTCTCTCATGTCCTCCCGCGAGCGCGTACCCGTTGTAATCGTCGAGTACGACGCAATCGCCGCACGGCTAGCGCGGCGCATCGGCGAAATCATCAACGCGCGCCGCGCCGAGGGCTCGCGCGCCGTGCTGGGTCTCGCGACGGGAAGCACTCCGATCGGGATCTACCGCGAGCTCATAAGGATGCACCGGGATGAAGGGCTCGATTTCTCCGATGTCGTGACGTTCAACCTGGACGAGTACTTTCCGATGCGGCCGGACAGCATCCACAGCTACCACCGGTACATGTGGGAGAACCTTTTCTCGCACATCAACATCCGGCGTGAGAACGTCCACATCCCCAGCGGGGCCCTGTCGCGCGAAGAGGTCGATGAGCAGTGCGTCGCCTACGAGCAGGCCATCCGCGACGCAGGCGGGATTGATCTGCAGCTGCTCGGCATCGGGAAGACCGGCCACATCGGCTTCAACGAACCCGGGTCCGGAATCGAATCGCGCACGAGGCGGATCGCGCTCGACACCGTGACGCGGCGCGACGCGGCCGCCGACTTCTTTGGCGAGGACAACGTTCCCACCGAAGCGATCACCATGGGTGTCGCCACGATCATGGATGCGCGTGAGATCGCGCTCGTGGCCACGGGTGAGCACAAATCGGAGATCGTGCGCCGCGCGGTCGAGGGCGAGCCGGACCCCGACGTCGCGGCGACGTATCTGCAACGGCACGCGAACGCGGTCTTTTACCTCGACCCTGCCGCCGCGGCAGAGCTGACGCGCGTCAAGACGCCGTGGGTGGTGGGAGAAGTTCAGTGGACGCGGGAGCGTGAGATCGAAGCGGTCATATGGCTCAGCGGCGTCACGGACAAATCGGTGTTGAAGCTCGACGCCCTCGATTACCGCGAGCACCACCTCAGTTCCCTGCTCGCGCGCTACGGCTCGGCGGGACCGCTCAATGGCGAGGTGTTCAACGCGCTCGTGTCGAAAATTCGCGGGCGCAGCAAGCTTCCGTCCGGCAAACGCATCGTTGTCTTCTCGCCGCATCCGGACGACGACGTGATCTCGATGGGAGGCATCCTTCACAAGCTCCATCTGAATGGCAACGACATCATCGTGGCGTACCAGACGTCGGGAAACATCGCCGTCTTCGACCACGAGGTGCGCAGGTACGTGGATTTCATCCGGCGTGCAGGCCTGGAGCTCAGGGTCGCGGAGCCGGCGACGCCTACCCGGCTCGCTTCCATCGAGAAGTTCCTGGACGCGAAGCATCCGGGCGAAGTAGACAGCGACGAGGTTCTGATCCTGAAGCGCACGATCCGCGAAGCAGAGGCGGTGGCCGGCATCCGCACGTTTGGAATGAGCCGTGAGCAGGCGAGGTTCCTGAACATGCCCTTCTACCAGACAGGCAAGGTAAGGAAGGATCCGGTAGGCGACGACGACGTTCAGATCGTACTCGAGCTGCTAAAGGAACACCGGCCGGAGATCATTTTTGTAGCTGGCGATCTCTCCGATCCTCATGGGACTCATCGCATGTGCCTCGAGGCGATCGATCGCGCGCTGACCGCATACGGCGGAGAATGTCCCGAGATGTGGTACTATCGGGGCGCGTGGCAGGAGTGGAGCGTCAGCGACGCCGACGTGCTTGTGCCGTTGTCGGAAGACGAGCTGCGCATCAAGATCACGGCGATATTCCAGCATCAATCGCAGAAGGACCGCGCGCCGTTTCCTGGACAGGACGAGCGCGAGTTCTGGCAACGCGTCGAGATTCGCAATCGTAACACCGCGCACCTGGTAGACCGACTTGGCTTGCCGGAGTATTTCGCGATGGAGGCTTACGTCGTGCGCAGGAACGGCGCGCCGCTCGAGGTCGAGACGGTGCCGACGAGCGCACTCAGGGTGGGGAGTCCGCGACCGGCGAGCTGACCTCTTCGCTCGACCGCCGCAGTGGGAGCTTCAACGTAAACGTTGATCCCTTGCCTAGCTCGCTCTCTACCCCGATGTCACCGCCCATCGCGCGCGCGATATCCCTGCTGATCGCGAGGCCGAGGCCCGACCCACCCGCGACTCGGGTCCGCAGCTGCTCGACCTGCACGAAAGGCTCGAAGATCGGCTCCAGCTTGTCTTCCGGAATCCCGCGACCGGTATCGCTGACGCTCACCAGGACGTTTTCGCCCTCGATCTTCCAGGAGAGGCCTATGCGGCCCCCGGGCTCCGTGAACTTGATGGCGTTGGAGAGCAGGTTCAGCATTACCTGTTGGAACTTCTCGCCGTCCAGCTCGGCGGTGATCCGTGGATCGTGTGAGCGGTATTCGTAGTCGAGCTTCCTCTCGAGTAGCTGCGGGCGGATCAGCTCCTCGAGCCCGCCGAGCAGGGGATCGAGGGCCACCTCGACGTAGCTGAAGAGGACTTTTCCGGCCTCGAGCTTGGCAAAATTGAGCATGTCGTTGATGATCGACAGCAGATGAGCCTGGCTGCGCTGGATGCTGCGCACGTCTGCCAGCTGCTCCTCAGTCATCTCACCACGCACTCCCATCTCCAGGAGCTCCGCGTACCCGCTGATGGCGTTCAGCGGAGTGCGCAGCTCGTGGCTCATCATCGCGAGAAACTCCGACTTCGCGGTGTTGGCCTCCTCGGCAGCCGCGCGAGCATCTTCCGCTTGCTTGAACAGTCGAGCGTTGTCGATTGCGACCGCAGCCCGACTCGCAAGGTCGCTGGCGAGATCGGCGTCCTCTTCCGTGTAGTGGCGTGCCGGGTTGCTGGACACCAGCGTAAGCGCACCGATGACTTCGTCGCGCAGCTTTAACGGCACGCAGATGTACGACTTGAGGTCGAGCGCCTGGATGAGCCGAAGATGCTCCTCGTCTTTTGCGCTCGAGCTGAGAAGCTCGGCCGGTATTTCCGGAACGACCACCCGCTCGCCGGTGCGGATCACATGGTGAATGCCCGTTTTCGATGCGGGATCGGTCGGGTACTTCGTCTCTAGATCCCTCGCGATCTGGAGCTTGGCGGGATCGGGGTGCGCGACAGCTACGCGCCGTATTTCACCGTCATCCAGGAGATCGACCGCTGCCCAGTCGGCTATCGACCGCGTGGCGAGCTCGGCGACGCTTCGAAGCGTGCTTTCGTAGTCGAGCGACTTCGTTAGAACTTCGCTGGCTTCGAGGAGGAAGGCCAATCCGTTCTCACGCCGGATGATGTCCGAGATGTCCCGCATGATGCCTGTGAAGATCTTCCTGCCTCCATCGGCGTACTCGCCGAAGGAGAGGCTGAACGAGATCTCGTGCCCATCGCGGTGAAGGCCGGGCAGGCGCAGGTTCGACCAGTCGAGTCGCTTCGTGCCGGTTGCGAGATAGCGCGCGAGACCGGCGGTGTGCTGCGCGCGAAAGCGCTCGGGCATCAGGTTCGCCAGCGACATGCCCTGAAGCTCCGCCGTCGAGTAACCGAACAGCTTTCCGGTCGCCGGATTGGCGAACTGAATGATGCCCGCATCGTCCATCGTCACGATGGCGTCGGGGGTGGTGGCGACAACGCTCCGATACAGTGCGTCCGGGTCGTGCATGGGCTAGATATCACTCAAGAAGCGCACCAGTCAGCAGACGACATTTCAGGGAGCCATAAAAATGCCCGATTCCAGGCGGAAAAGCGATGACGAGTGGAGGAAGCAACTCACCCCGGAGCAATACCGGATCGCTCGCGAGAAGGGAACGGAGCGCGCTTTTACCGGCGCGTACAACGACTCGAAGGAGCCGGGTGTCTACCGCTGCGCTTGCTGCGATACCGAGCTGTTCCGGTCGGACGCGAAGTTCGACTCTGGATCGGGCTGGCCGAGCTTCACGAAGCCGGTCTCAGGGGAGAACGTGAAGACCGTCGAGGACTCGAGTCACGGAATGCGGCGGACCGAAGTCGTGTGCGCCGCGTGCGACGCGCACCTCGGCCACGTTTTTCCGGACGGGCCCGGCCCCGAGCGCGAGCGCTACTGCATCAACTCCGCAGTGCTGAAGCTCGAAACGGAATAGCTCCCTAGACGGTCGCCTCGATGAAGCTGCGAATGTCCGCGTCGCTCAGCGCGGGCTCTCCGGGGGATACGTTGTCGAGCTTGCCGTCCTTCATCCATTGCTCGAGCTCGCCCACTAGATCGAACAGGTGCTCGAAGTCGTTCACCACGAACAGCAACGGCTGGTAGTGATCGATCTCGAAGTACTGGTTGACGACCCACTCGAGCTGGATCGGGTACCGCTGCACCGCCGGGGAATCGATGCTGTGCGCGAGCTCGCCGTAGGATGACAGCAGGCCGCTGCCGTAGGCCTTGAGACCTTTGCCGTCCTCCGACCGCATCAATCCGAACTCGATCGTGAACCAGAAGAAGCGCGCCATGGCCTTGATGATGCTCGTCGCCCGGCGCGCCTGTTCGTCCTTGTCGCGGATCTCCTGCACCACCCGTACGGCCGTGTGCGCCGACTCGCCGAAACGCGCGAGCGTGTCAGCAAACGCCTTGTCCGTGTGCATCGGGACGTGGCCCGCGATGTCGTGGAAGATGTCGGGCTCGGGGAGGTAGTCGAGCGTCGCGCCGTCGCGGATGGTGATGGTCGTGGGAAATTCGCGGCGACGGAGGCAGTCGAAAAACAGGAAGGGCGGCACGTAGCCGCTCACCGGCTTCGCCTGAAATCCCGTGCGGGGCTTCATGAACTTGTTGACGTCCTCGAGCCGCGGAATCCGGTCAGGCGTCAGGCACAGCGTCTCGAGCCCCTGGAGAAAGCGATGGTTCGCGTACTTGAGCCAGCGGTCGTGCATGCGCGAGTACAGCTTCTGCCATGATTCGTGGTTGGCGTCGCTGTACAGCTCGTACGGCTGGTGGATGTAGAGCTCGCCACGACCGACCGCCTCTTCGATGAAGGGGGCCTTGGTGGTTGTGAGTCCCGGGGGTGGTTCAGTTATGGGCAGGGCCATCATGCCTCCCAGGGCTGGCTTGGTTCAGAAAGTATAGTAGCTGAAAAGCAGGGTTGGGTAACTGGTCTTAGGTGATGGTTTTGGTCAACTGATCGGTGGACGGTTGACGGTTGACGGTTGACGGTTGACGGTTGACGGTTGACGGTTGACGGTTGACGGTTGTCCGCCGCTACCGCCCCACCGGATACCGTTAACCCGTGGCCCGTAGTTCACCACAACCAAAACCAACGACCATTTACCCATCCCTGCTCTTTATCGCCGCGAATCGCGACCATATCGTTGACGTAACCTCATGCTTCAGGCCATTATACACTCTGTGTCAAAACAAGATTCGATCCAGCTCGAGGGCACGGTCGTCGATGTCCTCCCCAACGCTACGTTCCGCGTTTCCGTCAGTGAGAGTCACGAAGTGCTCTCGACTCTCGCCGGCAACATGCGCCGGTTCCGAATCCGCGTGCTCCAGGGTGACCGCGTAACCGTCGAAGTATCGCCGTACGATTTGACGCGGGGTCGGATCACCTTTCGGCACAAGACCTAAGAGGGTCACAGCGCTAGTAGCTGCCACCTGCTAGCTGCCAGCCTCGAGGAAGGCGGAAATACGGGGATTGCAGTTAGGGCGCAGCGCGCAGCGCAGTGAGTCCTAGTCCGATCGTAGCGCGGCCATCGCGGTCTCTCGAAAAACCTCTCTTCCCGCCAGCAGCCCGATCGTAACCGTGAGCGCTATCATCAGCGCCGCGATGCCGAGGCTCGCCCCGATCGCCGGCGCGAAATCGGTTTCGAACACGAACCGGGTTATCGCCCATCCCGCGACGTAGGCAAGCAGAAGTCCGGTCGCGCTTCCCAGCACGCCAAGTGCGGTGTACTCCGCCAACATGACGCGCGCTACCTGCGCGCGAGTCGCGCCGAGCGTCTTCAGCAGGACCCCTTCGCGAACGCGTTCGCGCCTCGCGCCGGCGACCGCCGAGACCAGCACCGGGATGGCCATCGCCAGGCTGAACAGCGCGAGGAACCGCACGGCGACGGTGACGCGGTCGATGATCTTCCCGATCGTATTCTGGATCAGCGACAGGTCGATGCTCGAGACGTTCGGGAACCGCGAGACGATGGCTCGTTGCAGTCGCGCGGTCTGACCGGCATCGAGCGTCTTCGCCGTCAGGATGAACTGCGTGGGCGCCGCAGCAAGCGCATCTGGCCTGAAGACGATGAAGAAGTTCGGCTCGAAGCGGTTCCAGTCCACGGCTCTCAAGCTTGTTATGCGTGTGACGACCGGAACGCCCTGCACGTCCCACGACACGATGTCGCCGAGCTTCAGTCTCAGATCGCGCGCCAGATCCTGCTCGACGGAGATCGAGCTTGTGTCCGATCCGATGCGTGTCGACGCATCCCACCGTCCGGCCACCAGCTTCTCGGACGAAACGAGCGTGTCACGAAAGGTCGAGCGAAATTCGCGGCGTAGCGCCCAGCGCGCGCGCGGTCCGTCGGGTGTGCTTTCAATCCTGTCGTCGCTCACGAGCACACCATTGATCGATGCCACTCGCATCACCACCACGGGCGCCCGTTGGACGAGTCTCTCCGCGCCGGCGAGGACCAGCGAGTCCACGCCGGGCCGTTGGTCCTGCTGCACGTCGAAGAAAACGACGTTCGCGCTGGAGCTTCCGACGCCGAGCGAGAATCGCGCGAGCAGGCTGGACTGCACGACGTACAGCGTCGTCACGAGAAACGCGCCGAAGCCGAGCGCGAGAATTACCGGCCGGGTCTGGTTAGCCGGCCGGTGAAGATTAGAGATGCCCTGTCGAAGGACGTACGGCCAGCGCGGCCGCACGGCCTTGCGCGCGAGCCATGAGAGAAATTCCGCGCTTGCCGCCAGCAGCAGGAGGGCAGCGCCGGCGCCGGCGCTCATCGCGATTCCTTCGCGCAGCGATCCGGTTCGCAACACCGCGATGGTCACGACGCTCGCCGCGATCGCGGCATTGACCAGCAGCCGTGGCGCGTCCCGCCAACGCATTTTCAGCACGTTGGAGTCCGCGTCACGACGCAACGTTTGCAGCGGCGAGATCTGGCGCAGCGCCAAGAGCGGACGCAGCGCGAACGCGAGCGCTACCCACGCCCCCACCAGCAATCCCGCGAGCATCGCTGATGGCTCGGGCCTGACACTCACGTCGACCGGAAGGATGTCGCTCAGCGCCATCGGAACCAGCAGCTGCATTCCCAGGCCCAGCACGACCCCGAAGGCCGCTCCTACCAGGCCCATGATGGCGGCCTGCAGCACATAAACCGCGAGAACCTGGCGACTAGTCGCACCGAGACAGCGCAGGATCGCCACCGTGTCGATCTTGCGAGCCACGAAGGCGTGCACTCCGCTGGCCACGCCAAGCCCGCCGAGCAGGAGCGCGACGAGCCCGACCACTCCGATGAACTGCGCGAGTTGCGCGATCGCCTCACTGACGTTGTCCTCGGTCTCCTCCGCGGTCCTGACGCTGATGTCGAGCGCGCGTCGCCGCGGCCTGACCGCCTGCGACACCCGCGCGGCGACGCCCGGCGATGTCGTTCGGCCCAGGACTTCGTAGCCGGCGGTACTCCCGAACTGCAGCAGCTGCGTCTCCGCGAGGTACCGCGCGGGGATGAACACGCGCGGGCCGATCATCTCGGCGATCCCCGGGGTTCCGGCCACGTCCTTCACGGTGCCCGCTATGAGGAAGCGGGCGTAGCCGACCGTGATCGTGTCGCCCACGCGAGTGTCCAGGGCGACGAGCAGCGAGGGATCGATGAGCGCGTGCGCTCCGGTCTGCAGCTCGCGCCATTTGCCCGCGGGCTCCGTCGTGATCTGGCCGTATAGCGGGTACTCGGCGCTGACCGCGCGGATCTGCACGAGCCGCGTGTTGCCTGTGCGCTTGATCACCGCCATCGACGGGAAGTTCGTCGAGTACGCGAGCTGGACTCCGCTCGTCGAGAGTGAATCGAACAGCGAGTCCGCCGCCGGCGTGAAGGGGCGCCGCGCGGCAAAAGCGATGTCCCCGCCCAGCAGCGCGCGCGACTGCTCGCGGAGCGAGCTGGTCAGATTGGCCGCGAACGAATCGATCGCCACCAGCGCGCCTACGCCGAGCGAGATGGATGACATCGACAGCAACAGGCGCCGGCGTGCGGTTCTGCTCTCGCGCCATGCCAGCCGCGAGATCGAGCGCCAGAGCTGCATCAGAGCGTCCGGTCCTCGACCATGGCCCCGTCGGTGAGACGAATGAGGCGGCGCGCGCGCGCCGCGACCGTCTGCTCGTGCGTGACGATGATCACGGTGGTGCCTGATTCACGGTTGAGCTCGACGACCGTATCCATGATCATCTCGCCCGTGACCCCGTCGAGATTGCCGGTGGGCTCGTCCGCGAACAGGATGCGGGGGGAATTGGCGAATGCGCGCGCGATCGCCACTCGCTGCTGCTCGCCGCCGGAGAGCTGGGCGGGGAAGTGGCTGCCGCGCTTGCCGAGTCCGACGCGGGAGAGGAGCTCTTGCGCGCGGACGGAAACGTCGCGCTCCCCCCGGAGCTCGAGTGGGACCTGAACGTTTTCAAGCGCGGTGAGCGCCGGAATCAACTGGAAGCTCTGAAACACGAAACCGACTTTGGCCCCTCGCAGCCTGGCGCGACCATCTTCCGACATCGCGGTGATGTCGTCGCCGTCAAGGACCACCGTGCCCCGTGTCGGTGTATCCAAGCCAGCGAGCAGGCCGAGCAAGGTTGTCTTGCCGCTGCCGGACGGACCTGAGATCGCGACGAGATCACCCTGGGGAATGCTGAAGCTCACATCCCTCAGCGCTGTTAAACTTGATGAGCCGCTCTGGTATTCCTTCGTGAGGTTCGTAGCGACGAGCATGAAAATCCCTTGGATCGTGTTGGTTGCTGTCGGCGTGGCATGCGCGCCAGAAGAAAAGAATACCGTGCGCGCGGATGCGGGGCAGGCGAGCGCGGACGAAAGTCCGGGCGCCCGCTCGAGCGCGACAGCGGCACGCGGGCCCGCGACGAAAGTTCTGTTCGTCGGCACCAGCCTGACGGCTGGATACGGACTCACGCCGGAGCTGGCGTTCCCCGCGGTCGTTGCGAAGCTCGCGGAAGCGGACGGCTTGCCGCTCGAGATCGTGAACGCCGGTTTGAGCGGCGAGACCTCGGCGGGAGCACTCAGGCGGATGGATTGGATTCTGCGGGCGCCCGCCGAGGTGGTAGTGGTGGAGACCGGGGCCAACGACGGGCTGCGCGGGCTCGATCCCGACTCCACGCGCGCGAATCTCGAGATGATCATCGCCCGCATCAGAAAAGCGCAGCCGCGCGCGCGGATCGTGCTCGTGCAGATGGAGGCGCCTCCCAACTACGGGATCGGGTATGTGCGGCGGTTTCGCGCGATGTACGGCGACGTCGCGCGCGCAGAGCGCGTCGTGCTCGCGCCGTTTCTGCTCGATGGGGTCGCGGGCATGCCGGAGCTCAATCAGGCCGATGGAATTCACCCCAACCGGCGCGGGGCGGAGCTGGTCGCGGCGAGCATTTGGAGGGCACTCAAGCCTTTAGTCAGCAGTTCTGCACCGTAGCGGTCGACTTGAGTCTTGCCGGCCACGGCATACGGTCAGCTTGGGCGTGTCAGGGCGACTTCGGATTGAGGATCGAGGACTTTGCGGCCTCAAGACTGGCTGCCATTGCGGATCGGCGATTAAGTGAGGACCGCGGAGAGAAGCAGAAACCGACCGCTTATCCGCAGTCCTCACTAAATCGCCGATCCGCAATTGTCTCTGGTCCTGAGGCCGCAAGGGTCCGCGATCCGCAATTGCAGATCAACGTCGCGACCCACAGGGCGACCCCCGGACCCGTTGCCGGGCGTCTCTAAATCCGCTAAATTCAAAGGCTGTCGTGGTTTATGACCGCTGCACGCGTCCTCGGGCGGGTGCAGCTAACGTTTTGAAGGAAGACCTGTCATGGCAATGCCCGCAACCCAGATCCGCCGAGGGATGGTTCTCGTCCACAATGGCGAGCCCTGTCGCGTGGTCGAGTTCCGTCATCACACGCCGGGAAACCTCCGCGCGATGATTCAGACGAAGCTCAAGAACCTGCGCTCGGGATCCAACTTCGAGCACCGGTTCCGCGCGGCCGATACGGTCGAGAAGGCGTCGATGGAGACGCACGACCTCGAGTTCATGTACCAGGGCGGCGACACGTACCATTTCATGAACACCGAGAACTACGACCAGATCGAGCTCGACGAAGAAGCGCTCGGCGACAACGCCCAGTGGATGCAGCCGGGGATGCGGATCCAGGCCGAGTATTACGACGGCCGGCCGATCGGCATTCAGCTGCCGAACTCGATGGTGTTCGAGATCGTGGACACGTCGCCAGTGATGAAAACGGCGACCAAGACGGCGTCGGCAAAACCGGCGAAGCTCGAGAACGGCGTGACGGTGAACGTGCCGGAGTTCGTGGGGCCCGGCGAGAAGGTCCGCGTTAACCCGAATACGGGCGAGTATCTCGATAGAGCGAAGTAGCCGCTTCTGTTGATTCGCTCCCCAAGCGCGCTTAGAATCACGGTGTAGTACGGTGTAGTACATGGTGGCTGTAGCTCAATTGGTTAGAGCACCGGTCTGTGGCACCGGGGGTTGCGGGTTCAATTCCCGTCAGCCACCCTGAAAAAGCGGTCGAAGTTGAAGGCCGTGATAGGTCCGTAGCTCAATTGGTAGAGCACCGGTCTCCAAAACCGGGGGTTGCAGGTTCAAGTCCTGCCGGGCCTGTAAGAAGTGATCAGTGATCAGTGAACAGAATCGCCCTTTGATTTCAGTTCCTGATCACCGATCACTGATAGCTAATATTCCGGCGGTATCGTCTAGGGGACTAGGACGGAGCCCTCTCAAGGCTCAAACACGGGTTCGAATCCCGTTACCGCTATGTTGTTGCAGTCGCTGTCGAGGGGATTTGCGTACGGCCCCATCGTCTATCGGTTAGGACGGCACCCTTTCACGGTGCAGAGAGGGGTTCGATTCCCCTTGGGGCTATGAACGGTGCTGCGTGTTGCGCGCTGCGTGCTGCGCGCTGGATGCGGGGTCGTCGTTACGCAGCGCGCATCACGCAGTACGCAGCATTGTTGTTTGGGGCTGTAGCTCAGCTGGTTAGAGTGCCGGTCTGTCACACCGGAGGTCGCGGGTTCGATCCCCGTCAGCCCCGTTTGAAAGCAGGTATCAGGTAACAGGTATCAGGTAACAGGTATCAGGTATCAGTTGGATCACGCGTCTGTTTCTGATACCTGATAGCTCCAGTTATTGCCCTGGTGGTGAAATTGGTAGACACGCCATCTTGAGGGGGTGGTGCCGAAAGGCGTCGCGGTTCGAGTCCGCGTCAGGGCATTGTTTGAAACGAGCGGTCCTCGCTGCTGGCTGCTGGCTGCTAGCTGTCGTTTCCCCGCCACAGTAGCTCAGTGGTAGAGCACTCGATTCGTAATCGAGCGGTCGTCGGTTCAATCCCGACCTGTGGCTCTCTGCAGTTCCAATCGTTGGACAATCGAAGGCCAACCGCCCCCGGAGCCACCAGATGAAGGCAGTTCAAGGCTTGTCGCTGTTAGTCGCGATGTTCGCATGCGCGCCCCTTCCGCAGGCCGGCGGCGTCATGCCCGGCCCGAACGTCGGCTCCTCGGCGGCGATTACTCCGGCTGATCTCTCGGTGCGCATGTACGCGTTCGCGCACGATTCCATGATGGGTCGCGAAGCCGGGACTGAGGGCGGTCTCAAGGCGGCGCGATACCTGGCTGCCGAAGCGGCGCGCTTGGGACTCGAGCCTGCCGGCGACGGCGGGAGCTACTACCAGCTCGTCCCGCTCACGCAGCGCGGGTACGACGAAGCTCGCCAGATAAGGGTCGACGGGCAGGCGCTCACGCTGTGGGCCGAGTATCTGCCGCGTGACGCTGGCACCACGCCGCGGTCGCTGGATGGAAGCTCCGCCATTTACGGCGGCAACTGGGGCGACACTGCGTCGCTGATCTCTCGCGCGCAGGCGGAAGGGAAGGTGGTCGTGATCATGCCGGCGCCTGGCGTTCCCGGTCTCGCCGGACTTCCGAACCGCGGCGCGGTGACCGCTCGGTTCTCGAACGCGGCGGCGATCGCGGTCGGCGGGCTGGAAGGACTTCCGGCGAGCACGATCGCCGCGCTCCGCGAAGGGCAGACGGGGCTCGCACAGTCCGCGACCTCGGGACCGCAGGCGCCGCTGTACATGTACGTGTCGGCCGAGGCGATAAGAAAGCTTCTGGGGCACAATCCCGCTGACATCCGTCCCGGTCACGCGGGCCGCGGCGTTTCCGGCCAGCCGGCGTTCGGACAGAATCCTCTACGGATCCCGACGTACAACGTCATAGCGAAGATTCGCGGGAGCGATCCCGCGCTTGCCGCGCAGTACGTAGCGTTCGGGGCGCACAGCGATCACGTGGGCACCGGAACTCCGGTCGATCACGACTCGGTCCGCGCGCACAACATGGTGTTCCGACGTGGCGGAGCCGGTCCGGCTACGGCGCCGGAATCACCCGCGGGCTTTCAGCGCGTGCGCATGATCCGCGACAGTCTCCGCGCGATAAGACCGCCGCGCGTCGACTCGATTTACAACGGTGCGGACGACGACGCTTCCGGATCCGTTGCATTGCTCGAGATCGCGCAAGCGTTCGCTGCGCAGCCGGTGAAGCCGAAGCGCTCGCTGATCTTTGTGTGGCACATGGCCGAAGAGATGGGGCTGATCGGGGCCGACTGGTTCACCAAGAACCCGACTGTGCCGCGGGATTCGATCATCACCGCGATCGTGGTGGATATGATCGGACGCGGCGATGCGCAGGACGCTTCCAACGGGGGCCCGAACTACCTGCAGGTGCTCGGCTCCGGACGCAGGTCGAGTGAGCTGGATGCGACGGTGAACGCCGTTGCCGCGCGTCCCGAGTTCAGCTGGAATCTCGATCGCGCATTCGACGCGCCCGGGCATCCGGAGCAGTTCTATTGCCGGAGCGATCACTACATGTACGCGCGCTTCGGGATTCCGGTTGCGTTCTTCCATACCGGCTCGCATGTGGATTACCACATGGTCACTGACGAATCGCAGTACATCGATTTCGCCAAGCTGGCCAAGGTGTCGAACTTCATGAAGGTTCTGGGCGAGAACATCGCGAATCGTGACCGCCCGTTCATTCTCGACAAGCCGGCACCGGATCCGAACGGAGCCTGCCGTCAGTAGGTTGGCTGCCACATAGAACTGACAAGCTGGCCGCTGCCAGCTTGGCAGTTCTACGTGGCAGTTCTCAGACCTTCATCGCCTCGAGGTTAACGCACTCCTCGGCCAGGTCGGTCAGCCGGTGGTCGGCCTCGCCCTCTTCGTTGAGCGTCGTCTGCAGGATCTCCGATTGCTTGGTCAGCCCGAGCATGGCGGCGTACGTGCGCGCGCAGCCGTAACCGGCCATCTCGTAATGCTCGACGCGCTGGGTGGCGCCGATGATGGCCGCGTCAAGGACGTCGGAATCCTTGTGCTCCTCGATGGCTTTGTCGCCTTCCTTGATGAGGCCTTCCATGCCTTTACACTTCTCGCTTTCAGGCTTCTTGCCGAGTGCCTCGAAAATCTGGTCGAGCCGTCCCAGCTGAGTCTCGGTAATGGCCAGGTGTTCGGTCAGTGCCGCCTTGAGGGCGGGGTTGGTGGCCGCCTTGATCAGCTTCGGGAGCGCCTCGATGATCTGCGTTTCGGCGCTGTAAAGGTCGGTCAACTCGTGCTCGTACAGGGTCTGTAGTGACTCGCGGGGCATTTATTTCTCCTTGAGAATGCGTCGGGGGCACGCGGGCGCGGATGTGCGTTCGATGTACCTCCTGTATTAGCACGCCTCGTACCACTCCGGTCGCGCCGGGCCGGGAGTCGAAGGAGTTAATTTCCGCGCGTGCCGCAACCCGATTTCGAGACCCTCAGGGCCGCCGCGCCCAGTCGCACGAAGCCCGCGCTGGCCCGCGAGTTTTTCGGCGGGGCGGTGCTCGGCGCGCTCGTGTGGCTGGCCGCCAACGCGCTGGGGTTGCCGGCCGTTTTTCACTTATCGGGCACCGGCGGGCTCGGGCCGGCGGCGCTGCTCGGCGCACTTCTGGGTATCACGCGATTCAGGGCGCTATTGTGGCTCGCGGGCGGCGCACTCGTCGCGCTGCTCGCGATAGTCGCCTTCACGACAGTGATCGTGCAGCCGGCTCAAGCGCTGATCCGGTCGGACCCAATCCCGTCGCCGCCGCTCACGCTCGACGCAGTAGTCGTGTTGTCGAGCGGGGTGTCCACGGATGGCCTGCTGAGCCCTGACGGGGCGGACCGGCTGCTGTCGGGCATCCGGTTGGCGAAGGCAACCGGCGCGACGACTATCGTGACGACGCGCGTGCGGAGCCAAGCCGCCGTCGACGTAAGCTCCGACGCCGACCAGAAAAGGCTCGTCGACCTCGCGGGACCGGGTCTACTCCTGCTGGCCGTGTCGGACGTATTCAGCACCCGCGACGAAGCGCTGCGCGTCCGGGACCTCGCGCGGCAGCAGCGGTGGTCACGAGTCGCTGTCGTGACGTCGCCCGCGCACTCGCGCCGGGCGTGCGGGACCTTCGAGAAGGCGGGACTGCGGGTGACCTGCGTGCCGGCGGATTCGCGCGACGTGGCCTTCAAGACGCTCACGTCGCCGGGCGACCGCGTGGGAGCTTTCAAGCTCTGGGTTTACGAGGTCGCGGGCACGATCATCTACCGGCTCAAAGGTTGGCTCCCATGACGTTTGCCTACGGCCAATAGCCAACAGCCAACAGCGCCTCTACCTTTATCCGCACGCGGGCGTAATTCAGTTGGTAGAATGCCAGCTTCCCAAGCTGGACGTCGCCGGTTCGAGCCCGGTCGCCCGCTTTCTCGATCGCGTGAACGTAGCTTCAAACGACGGCCTGCCGATCCGCCGGAGCCGCGAGCGCCAGCGCGAAGCTGCGGCCGGAGTCCTCCATCCATCGCTCCAGCTCGAGTCCGCTCTCGCGTAGCATCTCTTCCACGGCGTCGCGATCATACTTGCAGCTGATCTCGGTGCGGATGGTTTCTCCCTTCGCCAGTTCGATCTCGCCGACAAGCGGGATCGTAACCCCCTGCATCGCACGAGAGACGAGATGCATCTCGATGCGGCGCAGGTCCGGGTCGTAGAAGGCGCGGTGCTCGAACATCGCCAGGTCGAAATCGGCACCCAGCTCGCGGTTCAACACGGCGAGCACATTGAGATTGAACTCCGCCGTGAGCCCCTGCGCGTCGTTGTAGGCGCGCTCGATGGTCGGTATGTCCTTGACGAGGTCCAAGCCAAGGAGGAGCGATCCATCCTCGCCGATGTCGCCGCGCAGGCGGGAGAGCAGCAAGCGAGCCTCCGCGCGCGAGAAGTTCCCGATCGTACTGCCGAGAAACGCGCACAGCAGCGGTCGTGACGCGGCGGATGGAATCCGCAGCTCGCTGCGAATGTCCGCCACCACCGGAATCACTTGCAGCCCCGCGAACTCCTCGACCAAGCTCGCGGCCGTCTCAGCGAGCGTGGTCGGATCGACGTCCACCGGGACGTACCTGTCGCACAGTCCCCGCGCGCGGAGCGCGCGGATCAATACTCGGGATTTCTCGGCGCTGCCCGCACCGAGCTCGACCAGCGAAGGCGAGCCCCCGGCCTCGGCGATCGAATCGGCCTCACGCTCGAGCAGCGCGCACTCCGCCCGGGTCAAATAATACTCCGGGGTCCTCGTGATCCGGTCGAACAGCATGGAACCCTTCGCGTCGTAGAAATACGTCGGCGGCAGAGTTTTCGGCTCCGACAACAGGCCCCGCCGCGCGTCGCTAAGCATGCGTTCGGCGGATGCGGCTGTCGCCGCGGCGGTCGAATCAGGCATGATTCCCATAGGCAGTCGGAGGCATTTACGCGTTTTTCGCCAGCCGGATCCCGGCGAATTGCCAGCGTGCGTCCGAGGGAAAGAAGTTGCGGTACGTTCGTCGCGCGTGAGACTGCGGGGTAGCGCAGGACGCTCCGCGCAGCACCCACTGGTCGCTCATCCACTTGCCGTTGTACTCGCCGATCGCGCCCGGAGCAGGCGAGTACCCGGGGTACGCGACGTACGGACTCTGCGTCCACTGCCAAACCTCGCCGTACAGTTGCTGCGGCCCGTCCGCGCCCGCGTCCGCGGGACCGGGATGGAAGCTCTTGGCTTCGACGAACCGTCCTTCGACCGGCGCCGTTGCCGCCACGATCTCCCACTCCATCTCCGTCGGCAGGCGGTGGCCGGCCCAGCGCGCGAATGCGTCCGCCTCGTAGTAGCTCAGATGGCACACGGGCTCGGCCGGATCGATTGGGCGCGTGCCGGCGAAGGTGAACTCCGTCCAGCCGTCGGGACCACGGTCCCAGTAGATCGGCGCCTTCCAGCCACGCTGCTGCACGGTCGCCCATCCGTTGGAGAGCCAGAGCGGCGCCTTCTCGTACCCACCGTCCTCCACGAACTCCAGATACTCGGCGTTCGTCACTAGCCGCGACGCGAGCCGAAAACCTTCTGAGAACACCCTGTGTGGCGGACCTTCGTTGTCGAAAGCGAATCCGGCGTCGTCGGCCTCCCCGTCGTGGCCGATCCGATACACGCCCTCGGCGACCTCGATCCAGTTCACCGCCGGGATATTGCCGGATGACTCTGCGAGCCTCGGCAGGTACGCTGGCCGCATGGGATTCGTCCAGAAGACATGCTTGATGTCGGTGAGTAGCAATTCCTGGTGCTGCTGCTCGTGGTTGAGCCCGATCTCGACGAGCGACGCCGCGGGATGCGCCGAATCTCCGGCGATTCCGTCGAGGAGCGCGCGCATACTGGCGTCGACGTGGGCGCGGTACTCATATACCTCCGCCACCGTCGGACGAGTAACCAGCCCCCGTTGCGCGCGGCAGTGGCGTTCGCCGGCCTGGACGTAGTAAGAGTTGAACAGGTACGCGTACCGCTCGTCGAGCGGGACGTAAGAAGGCGCATGCGGACGGAGCACGAACGTCTCGAAGAACCAGCTCGTGTGCGCGAGGTGCCACTTGGTGGGACTGACGTCGACCATGGAGCTCACGACGTAGTCCTCCGTCTGGAGCGGCTCGCACAGCGCTTCGGTCTGGGCGCGAACGGCGGCGTACGTCTCGGAAGAAACCATTTCGCAAGGTCCCGGAAGTGCCGCTGCGGTTCAAGGGTGGAGCTTTCGCTGGAGTGCAGCTCTGTGCAAGTTTCGCGCACTTGGAATCCTCTCTGCCAGACCCCACAGCGGCCGTTACCGGCGAGCATGCCGCATTAGCACCGGCGGCTGCGGCAGAGCCCAGCCGGTACGACCGCTCCATCGTCGCCGGTCCGCTCTCGCAGGCCGTGTGGAAGCTCGCCTGGCCCGCGATGCTCACCAACATCATCGGCGGCGCTCAGGGGATCGTGGATCACGTCATGGTCGGCCACTACGTCGGCTTCGCGGCCAATGCCGGGATCGGCGTCGCCGGGCAGATCATGATCATCGTGATCATCTTCATCACCTCACTGTTCACCGGGATGAGCGTGCTCGTCGCGCGCTTCGCGGGAGCGGGCGATGAGGACAAGGTGAATCGCGTGGTCTATCAGGCCTTTCTTACCGCGACGGCGATGGCGCTGCTCGCGATGGCGCCGGTGGGTTACTTCGCCGCGCCGTGGCTGCTCGACTTCGTCAATGCCACGCCCGAGGTGAAAGCCGAAGCGCTGCCGTACCTCAGGATCATGTTCCTGTTCAGCACCGGCTGGCTGCTGTTCTTCATGCTCAGCGGAGCGCTCCGCTCGGCCGGCGACGGGCGCACCCCGATGATTCTCGGGATCGCGATGACCGCCCTGAACATCGGC
>JACDCY010000036.1 GCA_013817305.1 Gemmatimonadaceae bacterium
ATCGAGAGGTGCTGCTGGTTTTTTCTCACGCGCGCGAAATCCGCGCGCTGTTCCTCGGTCACCGGCCCGCGCAGTCCCATGTCGACCAGATCGATGTAACCGCCTATCGCGTTGAGCGGCGTGCGCAACTCGTGGCTCATGGCGCCGAGGAACTCCGTCTTTACCAGGTTCGCCTTCTCCGCGTTCCGCCGATGCACCAACGCGAGGTCATACGACTGGGCGTTGGCGAGCGCGAGCGCGCCGCGGGCCGCGAGGTCCTCAGCGAGCTGGATCTCCTCCGCACCGTACGTATACCCGTGCTGAGCGCTCACGAACGTGATGGCACCAAGCAGCTTCTTACGGGCGAACAGCGGCACCGTTAACAGGGATCCGATTCCCAGCTGGCGCATGATCTGCAAATCCTCGGGATTGCAGGCCGTCGCGGCAAGTGTCGCTTCGATATTCTCGGTGATCGCGGACGTTCGTGCGTCGCGCAGCATCGCGGGCGCGCCAAAAGGATCGTCGGGCTCCGGCCGCCATCTCGCCTCAAGTTCTTGCGCCAGCTTCTGCTTTTCCGGATCGGGGTGGCAGATCCCGAGCCGTTGGATTACATCGTCGTCCCCGAGGATGTCCATGATGCACCACGCGCCCATCGTTGGGAGCGCGAGTTTCGCGAGCGCGGCGAACGTGCTGGCCTGGTTCATGGATTCCGCAAGCAGCCGCCCGGCCTCGGCCAGGAATGCTGCCCGGCGTCGCGCGGCATTAGCGTCTTCCGCGAGGTCGCGCTCGCGCAAGGCGCCGAGCAGCATCTGCTCGGCAACCTGGCGCTGCAGCTCGAGCGTGTCGTCCCATGGAGCGGGCTCGCGAATCTCGATGCCTAGCGACTCAGCGCGGCAGTCATCGTCGACGACCGGCCACACACTGCACAGCCAGCCCCCCGATTGTTCCGAGGATACGCCCACGCGCTGGTCCACGAGCTCGGTGGCATCGCGAAACGCTCGATCGAGAATACCGGTCAGCGCACGGCCTTCGGTCGCGGGGAGCAAGTCGGCGATCGTCTGCCCCAGCGCGTCGGCGCTGTCGACGCCGGCCAGGATGCAAAAGGCCGAATTCGCGTATACAAGCTTGTGCCCTGCCCCGCGCGTGATGGCGAATGGCAGCACGACCTGCGCCGTGTAGCGCCGCAACGCCTCCTGAATGGAGGTTTCGCTTCCGTCGGACGCGCCTGACCGGCCTCGCGGAGTCATCGGATGCCTATTTGTCCCGTTTCGTCCCGGGCGGTTGAACGCGCAGGGTCGGTACGCCGGTGATGATTCCGTCGTATTCCGTGAGAGACTCGCCGACGACCACTCCCTCTTCGGTAAGTTCGTAGGTCCGGAACTCGTGACTGTGGTCGCTGCCACGCATCTTGATCACCGCCATCACGCGCCGCAATTCCCCCTCGATCTCGACGTACCGCTGGATGATGATCTCGTCGGTGATGAACGACACTTTTTCCGACGTAAACGGGGCATCGGGGAACGGGTGGATGACTTCCGCGGTCATGAAGACGGTCACGCCGGTAGCGGTCAACGTCCCGACCAGGCGATACAGCGATTCTCTGAAATCCTCGCGGAAGGTCGGTGCGAGCGCGACCTCGAACCCCGACAGCGAATCGATCACCACCCGCTTTGCTCCTACCCGTTCTACCGCGTCGAGGATCTCCGCGAGCGTTTCATCTACGGAGAGATCGAGCGGGCGCAGATAAATGAGCTCCACCTTCCCGGCTTCGATCATCTTTCTGATCTGCGGGTATCGCGTGGACGCCCGGGCGAGGTACTCCTCCGGGTATTCCTCGAAGATCGCGATCACGCCCGGCTCGCCTTTCGCCAATCCGGTCGCCATGAATTGCGTGGCGACGGTGGACTTGCCGCTGCCTGCCGGTCCCGTGAGCATCACGGCGTCGCCGGCAACGACTCCGCCGCCCATCATCGCGTCCAGTTCGGGGATCCCGGTCTTCAGCCGCGCGTACTTCTGCTGCGCTCTGTTGCTCGTCTGCTCCGGGATCCGCGGGTATACTTGGAGTCCGTCGCCGGTAATCTTGAACGTGTGAAGCCCGGGCATTGGAGCGCGGCCACGCGACTTGATCACCTGAAGCTTTCGAACCACCGAATTACGGTCCGTGGCCTGGGAGAGCCAGAGTGCGCCGTCGGCCACGGTAAAGACGGGATTTCGCTGCTCCGCCTCGTTGTACTCACCGAGAAGAAATGACGTTACTTCCCAGCTGGTCAGGTGGAGGGCGAGACGTTGAACGAACGCCTCCAGGCCGTCCGCAGCCCTCTGGACCGCGAGGTCACGCTGGCCTCCGATCGTCCTGAATGAATCCACGACGACGATTCCGGGCTTGGTGCGCTCGATCTCATCGACTATCCGAGCCAGGACTTCACCCAGATCCCGGTCCATGACTTCGGCGCTCAGGTTGATGAATTGGATGGCGGATCCGGCCATCTCATGATCGAAAAAAGAATACTGGCTCTGGTATCGCAACATCTTCAGCGTCGGCTCGCCGAGCACAGTGAAATACAGTGCCGGCCGCTCCACGGTCGCGTTCGCGAACATGATCTGGTGCGCCAGGGTTGTTTTCCCGGAACCCGGCCCGCCAGCGATCAGATTGAATGAGTATTCCGGAAGTCCGCCGCCGAGCACGAGGTCGAGACCCGGCACGCCGCTGGAGATACTCCGAATTGGTGCTTGTTTCTGTGTCTTTTTCTTCACATTTCAGCTCTCTCGGCCACTGGACGTTGCGCCCCCGGTTTCGGTGCAGCCAGACTTCGCTCGATCAGCTTGCTTGCCATGTCGTCTCCGATAAGCCGGCCGAGAAGCTCGACCAGGCTGAAGAGCAGTGACTCGAAGGCGTCTGCCGCAGCGGCCTCTCCGTGCTCCGCCAGAGCGTCAGCGACGCCATCTATGTAAGGATCCGAGTGGGCGCGGAGCTGGATCCGCTCCAACGCCGGGTGTGTCGCGCGCGTTTCCGCGAGCGCGCGCTTAAAGAGCGCGTGACAGCCGTCGGGCCCAACCCAACGCGAAAGATCGCGATATAGATCGTCGCAGGCGGCGCCACACGCGGCGGTGTCGCCCCCGCCTATCAACCGTCGCACGATCTGTCGCGTCCGAGCCTGGTCCCGCGAAAGGGGATTCTTGTCTTCGCCGGCGGCGATCACTATGGGCCAGTTGTCATCTGTAAGGTATAGTACACCCCCTCCCTCTCAACCGCACGTCCGCCGCTGGCGCCGCGACGAGAACACATTGAGCGCACTCCGGGAGCTAGCCGGCCGACTCCAGCGCCGTGTCCGTCGCGAGCAGCTCTGCAACATGTCTTTCGTCGGCTGCTGCATTTCTTCAAGCGTGGCCAGAATGCCGCTCGGTGTCGGCGACATGGACACATGAGATCGCGCGCTCCATTTTCCCTGACGAATCACGGTGTAGCGACCGCGTCTCCGAGAAGTCGTCGATCAGCCCGAGCGTTTCATCGTGGGCGCCGGGAATCATTTGTTCGCCGCCAACTGGATCGCTTCTGAGGCTATTAAAGGCGTAAAATCCAGCGCCTACTGTCAAATTCGGACATTGGATGTAACTTGAATGTCTGAATCGTACCGTGCGGCCCGACCGGCCGGTGTGGTTTCGCAATCATCTCCAGGAGTAGAGATGCAACAGTTCGTCGGACCGCCCGCAGAACACCAAGTCGCAACCCTCGCGGAGCCCGTAGTGGAAGTCGCCCGGAGAATTCTGGCCGCGCGCGCTGACGAAGTCGCGCACTATGCCAAGCTCTATCCACTGCTGCTCGCCGAGATGGATGAGATCATGGCGGACTGGGACCGGAATACCGACGAACTGCCCTGGTCGCTTCTCGAACGCAGCGAGCGCCAGAACGACCTGTCAACCGTAATCACCCGCGTGATCGATTGTGCCATGAGCTCAGCCTCGCGCAAGGAGCGCGTAGATGGGATCATCGCGGCGGCATGTTCTCACGGCCAGTGCCGGCGCAAGCAGGGTTTGGACGTGCCTTCGATTTTCCGGGAGTACGACGCAGTGCGCGCCGCCACCTGGCACCATCTGAAGACCCTTGCGAGCGCACCGACGTCGTACGATGCGATCTTCGTTATTGATGGCCTGCTTTCCATAGCTACGCGCGTCACGGTGCTTGGGTATCACCGGGACGAGATGGAAGCCAACGGACTCTGGTCCAAACATCTCCTGGAATTGAAGGAGTCCGTTCGCTCCTGATCGATCTCCTTCCGGCTGAGCGCTAGTCAGGAGGCGCATCGAAGAACTCGACGATGCCGGTCTCCAGAGAATACTCGGCTCCGACGATCAGCAGTCCCTCGTTCTGGATGAGTTGCTCGAGCACGGGCGAGGCGTGCCGAAGATGACCCACCGATGCGAGTATGTTTGCGCGCACGGCCGCTTTAACCAGCTCACCCAGATCCTGAGCGAGATCCGTTGCCAGCAAAGCTTCGACGGACGGTCGCACCCGGTCCACGATCGCGCGCAGGTTCACGGACTGATTCTCCGTCGGCTGCTGCAACTCTTCGAGCGTCGCTACGATCGCGCCGCAATCCGAGTGACCGAGCACGACGACGAGCTGAGTGCCGAACTTAGCCGCGGCGAACTCCACGCTGCCCACTTGCGACGGCGCGACGATGTTCCCTGCTACGCGAATGACGAAGAGATCGCCGAGCCCCTGATCGAATACGATCTCGGCGGGCACGCGCGAGTCCGAGCAGCCGAGCACGATCGCGAACGGATTTTGCCCGGCCGCGAGATCGGCGAGGGGAGTGTGGCTGAGAAAGGGATCGGAGTCCCGCTCGTGGGACGCAAACCTGCGGTTCCCTTCCCGCAGCCGGTCCAGTGCTTCGCGCGCAGGTATCACAGGTCTGCTCCTTCCTGGTAAGCGATCCCAATCACGGTTGACGTTCTTCTCGCCGTATTATTCCTTCGAAGCTAAATCGCGCGACCGCCCACCTGAGGATGCCATGACTACAACCGCGCTGCAAGCCCGTTCGCTCGGCCCGTCGCTGACGGTAAACGATCTTCAGCGGAGCATTCAGTTCTACAGAGATGGATTGGGGTTTTCGGTTGGCCAGGAATGGAAGGAAGAGGAGAAGCTCAGGGATTTACTCTGACGGATCCGGACGGCTACAAGCTGACGGTCGCCAGTCCGAGCGAGGGCTAAAGCCCGTTTTGCCCACGGAATGATTCTCGTGACCTTTCCCGGCGGAAAACCGTATCAAATTCAAGTCTCCATCCAAACATTGAATCTTGGCTTGACTCGCCTTGGGCTTCTGCTGTTTCCGTTCTTCGTCACCCTTGCAGGCGCACAGGGCCCGCCGGCAACGTTGGATACGGTGCGCGTGAGCATTACTCGTGACTCCGCACGGTCCCCACTGCTCGTGCCGTTCGCGGTTTCGGTTCTTCGTCCTGATAGCTCCCGTCCCGGCCAACGTCATTCGTCTCTGGATGAATCTCTTTTTCTGTTGCCGGGAGTATTCGTCGCGAACCGGCAGAACCCCGCGCAGGATCCCCGCATCAGCATTCGCGGATTCGGCGCGCGCTCTGCATTCGGTGTACGCGGGGTACGAATACTATGGGATGGAATTCCTCTCACGTTAGCCGATGGTCAGACACCGGTGGACTATGTGGACCTGGATGCCATTGACCGGATCGAAGTAATTCGGGGAAGCGCGGCCGCGCTGTATGGAAATTCATCCGGCGGCGTTATCAACCTCGGAACGGCGTTGCCGACCGATAGCAGCTTCGGTGTGCGTGTACGCCAGTCCCGGGAAGAGGGGGCGATGAGCCGTGCGTCTGCACAGGTGAACGGGAGGAGAAACGCATTCGCCTTTCGAGCAGGCATCAATCACGCGTCGGGCAACGGATTCCGCGATTACTCGCGCCTGCGCGCGACGCGGGCATCGGCGCGGGCCACCGGCACCGTTTTCGGAAACAAATTGTCGCTGCATCTGTCGGCTCTCAGCTCGCCGCTAGCGCAGAATCCCGGCTCGGTGACCGAAGCACAGATGCGAGCATATCCACGAGCTGCCGATCCGCTGTCTGTTCGCAGGAAAGCAGGGAAGGAGATCGAGCAGCGCCAAGTGGGCATCGGCGTCGATCGAAAAATCGCCGATCTCGGCGTGAGTGTTCTCGTTTACGGCGCGACACGCGGCCTCCATAACCCGCTCACGTTTGCGACAGTCACGCTCGATCGCACCAGTGGCGGTGCGACATTTCGCGCGGAATTTCCTGCTCGCCTGAGAAACCTGCGCGCCAGCTTCGCCGCCGGAATTGACCTCCAATACCAGAACGACGACCGCCACGAATTCGAGAACTGCGTGGATGATCCCGCCCCCGCCGTATCCGCAAAATGCCCCGTCACGGGCAGCGAAATGGGAGCCCTCCGCCGCAACCAGCGTGAGATCGTCACCAGTGCCGGACCGTACGCCAAGGCGGAACTCGATCTCAATAAGCGCACGATTTTGACACTGGCCGCGCGGGGAGACGTGGTGAGCTTTCGCGTCGTTGACCGGATGCCGGTGGCAATGGCCCTGAATCAATCTGGCAAGAGAAAAATGCGCGCGTTCAGTCCGATGATCGGGGTCGTGTACCGTCTTGGCGACTTGGCCTCTATTTACACAAGCGCATCTTCTGCGTTCGAGACTCCAACAGCTACAGAGCTTGCCAACAAGCCCGACGGAAGCACCGGGCTGAACCCGATCATACTTCCGCAGATTTCCCGCACACTCGAGATGGGCATCAAGGGTTTCCTCGGCTCGGGGATCGGCTATGATGCTGCAACTTTCTTCACGCGGGTAAGCGACGAGTTGATTCCCTTTGAAATTCCGGGCGGGGCGGGACGCCGTTTTTTTCGGAATGCCGGGCGCACGCGGCGAAATGGACTCGAGCTGGCCATTTCACGCAGCACCGGGCAAATGGACGTGGCCGTGACGCACACACGCTCGCTCTTTGCATTCGAGGATTACGCGGTGGCTTCCCAGATCTATACGGGCAAGCGAATTCCCGGACTTCCTGTATCGCGCACCGACGCGGCATTCACCTACAAGCGGCACGGCCTGTTCTCGACAACTGAAGCAATCTTCTCTTCGTCGGCGTTTGTTGACGACGCGAACACAAGTCGCGCAGCCGGATACGAGCTGTTGAATTGGCGAGCCGGAGGACATTTCGGAACGGCCCGCTTCTCGGTTTCGCCCACGATCGGGATACAGAATGTTTTCGGCCGGTTGTACAGCAACTCGATCAACGTCAACGCCGCCGGAGGAAAGTACTTTGAACCTGCGGCTGGCAGGGTTGTCTACGGCCTCATTCAGGTTGAGGCGCGACGTTGACTCTACGGCTGCCGCATCGCGCGCTGCCGGATCGCGCGCAGCCACATCCGGCGAATGATCGCGCTGCCGGGGTAGATCACCCGCCAATAGGTGGCGAATCGCCGACTCGCAGAACGCCCATTCGCGAAGATGCGCGTCTCCGTCGTTACGATAGACGCGTTCGGCCCGTCGGCGGTGACCAGAAAGTTCATCGCCGCCAGCGCATATCCTGCCGGCGGACGGACGAAGAGTTGCGGCGTGAGAGTGTCGCGCGCGCCGGGCGGGATATGCACCGCGGTACCGATAACGAGCTCGCGGGGAGCGTCTTCAGCGAGACGCACGAACCCGCCGCGTAGCGCAACATCGATCAGCGGCTCGCGGTCACCGGCATTCAGAATGCTCTCGGGGAGCGGCTGACCACCGCGGCGGATCCATGTCAGCGCGCGGAACAGGGATATCTCGTCCGCGCGCACGTCCTTGATCGCCGCGAAGACGCGTTCGGGCGGCACGGCGACCCTGATCGTGTGGATCTCGCGGAACTGCCAGCGGGGCGTGAACTGGTCGAGCTGAGTAGTCGGGCGGCTGGCGCGCGACTCGCGCGCGGGCGCGAGCAGACCGATCACCACCAGAGCAATCCCCACAACCATCACTAGCGATGCCCGTAGGCGTGTGGCGATACCCAACCGGGGGAGTGGTCTTATTACCAGCGCCAGGCCCGCGACAGCGAGGATGATTCCGGCGTAAACGATCGTGGAAGCGAGCATATCAGGATCGGACGGTTAAGGCGTTACCAGCAGCGCCGGCAGCCGTCGCGGACGAATGTCACCGTCGCCGTGATCCGCCGGCGATCCCGCCCAACACGCCCCGCAGAATCTGGCGGCCGATCCGGCTCCCGACCGTGCGCGCCGCCTGCTTGCCCATCGTCTCCACCATTCCCTGGCGGCGCCCCGTGCCCCAGAGCAACTCCCCTAACGGCCCACGCGCCGGCGCTTTCGCGCCCGCCTTGGCGGGGGCGGCCGGAGTCGCGGATGGTTCCGCAGTTGCCACGCGCTTGCCGAGGATCTCGTAAGCCGATTCACGGTTCACCCGTGAATCGTACCTGTCACCCACCGGGCTCCGCGCCCGCACCGTCGCGCGCTCCTCAGGCGTGATTGCGCCGATTCTCGATCGCGGCGGAGCGATGAGCGTGCGCTGCACGGGCATCGGCACACCTTTCTCCTGCAGCGTCGACACGAGCGCCTCACCGACACCGAGCTGCGCGATGACCTCGGCGACATCCAGCTTCGGATTCGCAACGAAGGTTTCGGCGGCCGTGCGCACCGCCTTCTGGTCGCGCGGAGTGTAAGCGCGCAGCGCGTGCTGGATCCGGTTCCCCAGCTGGCCGAGTATTTCATTGGGCACGTCGTCCGGAAACTGTGAGCAGAAGTACACGCCGACGCCCTTGGACCGGATGATTCGCACAACCTGCTCGACTCGTTGCCGCAGCGATGGCGGAGCGTCGTCGAACAGCAAATGCGCTTCGTCAAAGCAGAACACCAGCTTCGGCTTGTCGAGGTCGCCGACTTCGGGCAGCGTCTCGAACAGCTCCGACAGCAGCCAGAGCAGGAAGCTGGAGTACAGCCGCGGCTTGAGTATGAGCTGGTCCGCGGCGAGGATGTTGATGACGCCGCGGCCGTTGAGATCGGTGCGCAGCAGATCGCCCAGCTCCAGCGCGGGCTCACCGAACAACTCTTCGCCGCCTTCGCGCTCGAGCGACAGCAGCGCCCGCTGAATCGCGGCGACAGACTGCGTACTCACCAGTCCGTACTCGGTAGAAATCTCCTTGCGGTTCTCGGCGACGAACTTGAGTAGCGCGCGCAGGTCATCGAGGTCGAGCAGCAGCAGCCCCTGGTCGTCGGCGAGCTTGAAGACGATCTCGAGCATCCCCGACTGCACGGCGTTGAGCTCGAGGATCCGGCCCAGAAGGCTGGGACCGATCTCGCTGACGGTCGTCCGCACCGGGTGGCCCGACTTGCCGAGCAGATCCCAAAACACCACGGGGTTTCCCTCGAGGGCGAAATCGGGGATACCTATCTCGGCGACGCGCTGCGTGACCTTCTCGTTGCTGGTGCCGGGCATCGCAAGCCCCGCAACATCGCCCTTCACGTCGGCCATGAACACTGGAACGCCGAGCCGGGAGAATCCCTCGGCCAGTACCATCAGCGAGACTGTCTTGCCGGTTCCGGTGGCGCCAGCCACGAGCCCGTGACGGTTGCCATACTTGGCGAGTAGGTGGACGGGTTCGTCGCCTTTGCCGATCAGTATCTGGGTCACGGAGTCTCTTCTAAAGGATGACGAACGGTAACCTCCGCGCGTGCCCGCGCGTCTAACGTGCCTAGGAACTCGCGACGAAACTGCCAGTTTTCGCAGGCGGTCGTCGGCGTCCCCAGATTATGCGTCGTGCCGCCAGTGACCCATACCACCTCGTCGGCAAGATCGAAGATCGAGTTCACTTCGTGACCCGTCACCACGATAGCACATTCTTTTCCACGGAGCGAACGCAACGACGCCGAGACCAACTCGGCGTCGAGCGGTGCCAGATCGCGCAGCGGTTCATCGGCGAGCAGACAGCACGGCGCGATCAGCTCGACAGCCGCGAAAGACGCGCGCCGCCGTTCGCCACCAGACAGCGCTGGAGGACGCAGGTTGAGAAGCGGGCCGAGTCTGAACCGCTCGATTACTTCCTGGAGAGCGGTGCCCCTCGACTGCCGGGCAATCGCACGGAGCTGCTCACCGAGCAGGAACGATGGAGAGAGCAGCGGCTGCTCCGCCGGGAAAAGGCATAGTCCGGCTCGGGCAAGCTCGTGCAACCTCGGGCGCGCGTAGGTTCGACCGCGATAGGTAAGCACGCCGTGATCGGCGGATATCCATCCCGCGCAGATCTTCAGGAGAGTGCTCTTGCCGGCGCCGTTTCGGCCCACCAGAGCGGTGATCGATCCCCTATGCGCGCTGAGCGAGGCAGCTGTAAGAGCCCAAGTCGAGCCGAAGCGCTTTCCTATCGAGTCCGCCCGAAGTTCCGAGCTCAACGAAAGCCCGCTACTACGGCGGCGAGCATCAGCTCCAGCACCAGGGCCGTCACGGCACCAAGCATCACAACTGTCGAGGGCGCCACTCCAAGATTCGCGAAGAGGAGAAACTCCTTACGGCGATGGCCCTCGATGGCGGCGAGGCCGGCGACTAGAAGCACCACGGGCCATGTGATTACCGGCGCAGTAGAAACAACGGACGCCGAAGCGAGAAAGCTGAGCACGGCCAGGGTCAGCCGCGCGCCGACCCAGAGCCCAGCCGCGCGGCGGATTAAACGCACGGTGAAGAAGCGAGCCGGCAGCGAAACGTTCAGCACAACCCCGATATGCGAGCCGCCCTGATTCTCCGCAATGGTTTGTCGAACGCGGGCGGGAAATGACAGTACTAGTCGACCCTCACGCCCGTGGGCCGGCGCAGTATTGGCCGTAAATATTGGCCGGTGTAGGAAGCTTCTGTATCCGCCACTTCCTCTGGCGTCCCCGCAGCCACAATAGTTCCACCCCGCAGCCCGCCTGCCGGCCCAAGATCAATGATCCAGTCCGCGGTCTTGATCACGTCGAGGTTGTGCTCGATCACCAGCACCGTGTTTCCACGATCCACCAGCCGGTGCAATACTTCGAGCAGCATCCGAATGTCGGCGAAGTGCAGGCCGGTGGTCGGCTCGTCGAGAATGTAGATCGTCCGCCCCGTATCGCGCTTGGACAGCTCGGACGCGAGCTTGATTCGCTGCGCTTCACCACCTGACAGCGTCGTCGCGCTCTGTCCCAGATGGATATAGCCGAGCCCGACGTCGGTCAGCGTCTGCAGCTTCTGCCGGATGCGCGGCTGGTTCTCGAACATCGCCAGCGCGTCCTCTACCGTCAGCTCGAGCACGTCGGAGATGCTCGCTCCGCGGAACCGCACTTCGAGCGTCTCCCTATTGTAGCGCTTGCCCTTGCACACGTCGCACGGCACGTACACGTCCGGCAGGAAGTGCATCTCGATCTTTACCAGTCCGTCGCCCTGGCACGCCTCGCACCGCCCGCCCTTCACATTGAAAGAAAAACGTCCGGGACCGTAACCGCGGATCTTAGCCTCCGGCAGCTCGGCGAACAGCTCGCGAATCGGCGTGAACAAACCGGTGTACGTCGCAGGGTTGGACCGCGGCGTCCGCCCGATCGGGCTCTGATCGATGTCGATCACCTTGTCGAGATGCTGCAGACCCTTGATCACCTTGTGCACACCGGGCACAACCCGCGCGCGATAAAAGTGTCGAGCCAGCGCCTTGTGCAGGATGTCCTCGATGAGCGTCGACTTGCCCGACCCTGACACTCCGGTAACGGCGACGAACAAGCCCAGCGGAATCTCCACGTCGAGATTCCGGAGGTTGTGCTCCCTGGCTCCTTCGATGCGAATCACCTTGGCGGGGTCCATCAGGCGGCGCTCCGCCGGGATGGGCACGGTCTCCTCTCCACGCAGGTATTTCCCCGTCAGCGACGCGGGGTTTTCCATGAGGTCGATAATGGTTCCCTCCGCTATCACCTCGCCGCCATGCTTTCCAGCGCCAGGCCCCAGATCGATTACGTGATCGGCGGCGCGCATCGTCTCTTCGTCGTGCTCCACGACGATGACGGTGTTGCCCAGATCGCGCAGATGCTGAAGCGTGGCGAGCAGCCTGCCGTTGTCGCGCTGATGCAGGCCGATGGACGGCTCGTCGAGGATGTACAGCACGCCGACGAGCCGCGAGCCGATCTGCGTCGCAAGCCTGATTCGCTGCGCCTCGCCCCCTGACAGGCTCTCAGCCGCTCGGCCCAGCGTCAGGTAGTCGAGGCCTACGTCCTCGAGAAAGCGAAGGCGGTCGCGCACTTCCTTGAGGATTGGCCCTGCGATGTCGGCGTCGAGTCCGCGCTTACCCTTCTCGCGCACCGGCACGTCGGTAAAGAACTTGTGCGCGTCGGTGATGGACAGCTCGACTACCTCGCCCACGTTCCTGCCGGCGACCGTGACGGCCAGCGACTCGGGCTTGAGCCTACGGCCACCGCACACCGTGCACGGCCGCACCATCATGTACTCCTCCAGCTCGAGCCGCGTCGAGTCGGATTCGGTGTCGTCGTACCGGCGCTGAATGTGCGCGACGATTCCCTCCCACTTCTCCAGCACGGGCTTGCCCGATCGCGACGCGCTCGACCCCAACAGCAGCACGCGCTTTACGTCGGCGGTGAGCTTGCCCCACGGCATGTTGGGATCGAACTCGAGCTGCTTGGCCAGCGGCGGGAGAATCACGCGCCGCAGATAGCTGTCCGGCTCCCCCCATGGGAGAATCACTCCCTCGAGAATGCTGATACTGGGATCGCCGAGTATGAGCTCCTCGCTCACCTCGCGGCGGGTGCCGAGCCCGCCGCATGCGGTGCAAGCGCCGAACGGCGAGTTGAAGGAAAAATGTCGAGGCTCGAGCTCCGGAAGCGAGATGCCGCAATCGGGACAGCCGTACCGCTCCGAGAACATGCGCGATCTCTTTGCGGCCTTTTCGTCGACGAGCACCACCTCCACGATCCCTTCCGCGGTCTTGAGCGCGGTCTCGAGCGAATCGGTCAGCCGCCCGCGATCGTCTGCCCGCACGACGAGCCTGTCGACGATTACGGAGATCGAGTGGTTGAGCTTCTTGCTCAGCTTCGGCGGATCCGCGAGCTCGGATAACTCACCATCGACGTACGCGCGCACGAATCCCTGCTTGCGCGCTGCCTCGAACAGATCCTTGAACTCGCCTTTTCGCTTCAGCACGAGCGGCGCGAGTACCTCGATCCGGGTGCCGTCGGGCCAGGTGAGAATCGTGTCAGCTATCTGGGTGGCGTTCTGCCGCCCTACCTCGTTGCCGCAACTGGGGCAATGGGGCGTGCCGGCCCGCGCATACAACAACCGGAGATAGTCGTAGATCTCGGTGACGGTTCCGACTGTCGAGCGCGGATTATGGCCCGCGGTCTTCTGCTCGATCGATATCGCCGGCGACAACCCCTCGATCGAGTCGACGTCGGGCTTCTCCATCAGGCCGAGGAACTGACGGGCGTACGCCGACAGCGATTCGACGTACCTGCGCTGCCCCTCGGCGTAGATCGTGTCGAACGCCAGCGAGGATTTTCCCGAGCCCGACAGGCCGGTGATGACCGTGAGCTTGTCGCGCGGGATGGTTACGTCGATGTTGCGGAGGTTGTGCTCCCGCGCGCCCCGGACGACTAGAAATTCCTCTGCCATAGCCTTGTAAGATCGCCATTTACCATCCGCGATTCAACCGACCGGCTTGGGGAAAAAAGGCGGCGCGCGGTGTGCGTTTACCGTGATCCCGTTCTGCGTGAGGCCGTAAACGGCGGCGGGAAAAGCCAAGGCCCTCTTCTCCCGCCGCTTTACGTCCTAACGCACTAACAGATGAACGGGTAACGCACACCGCGCGCCGCCCTTTTTCCCTGCGGCACCGGCGCTCCGGAAGCTAGATTAGGCCGTCTTCAACGCTGGAATTTCAGAACGATGGCGCATACTGATGCAGTGGTGGTCCTCACGACGGTTGCAAACGAAGAGGAAGGGCTCAAGCTGGTCCGAGCCCTGCTCGACCAGCGCGTCATCGCGTGCGGGACGCTGATTCCCGGCGCGCGGTCGCTCTACCGCTGGGAAGGAAAAATCGCCGACGAGCGGGAAGTGGTCATCCTGCTCAAGACCCGGTCGGGAACGATTTCCGCGCTGGAGAAGGCGTTCGTCGAGCTGCATCCGTACAAGGTTCCCGAGCTGCTGGTGCTCGCCGTCGATGCCGGCCTCGACAAGTACATCTCCTGGATCGGAGACGAAACCAGCCTGGCCATAGTGTGAGCCGCCGCGGCGTCGCGCTGGCGATACTCGGCGTCTGGGCGGTTGCGCTTAGCCTGCTGATGTCGCGCAGGCTCAACCGCGACCCGGTCGAGGTGCTCGCGATCGCCGCGCTGCGAATTCAACCGCGCAGCCTGTATTACACGATAGAGCAGAACGGCACGATCATCGGTGCAGCTTCGTCGCAGATCGATACCCTCCCTGCGCAGATCGTCGCCACCGATTATGTGGAGGGTCTGCTCCCCTCCGCGGATTCGACACTCGACCTGAAGCTGGAGACGCGTGCCGCGTTCAGCCGCGCTCTCTCGTTCCAGGGCATCCGGATCACGATCAAGCTGCCCGATGATTCCATCACCGTCCTCATCTCGCGGGTTTCGGCTGATTCGCTGCGCGTGACCGGTGCCAGGCGCGGCGAGATGCTCGGCACTCAGGACATCGAGGCACGGGACCCGGTGTTCATGCCGGAGTGGGCCGCGCTTCCGCTCATGCTGACGCAGGAGCCGCGGGTCGGATCGGCGATGACCGTGCGCGTGCTCGATCCGCGCACCCGCATCGCGCGAGAGGCACCATTGCTCATCGCCGCGGAATCGCTGTTCGTCGTCGTGGACAGCGCCCGGTACGAATCGCGCGACCGCACCTGGGTGCCAGCGCTTCGCGACACTGTCCGTGCCTGGCGTGTGACGGGCGAAGGGCTTCCACCCACTTTCTGGATAGACATCGCCGGACGAATCGTGGAAGCCGAGGACGAGCGCGGGCTGCTGCTGCGCCGCACGGCGTTCGAGATAGCGTTCGACAACTGGCGGACCGCGCGGCGGTCGCGGGCCGTTGCGCCGGCGAATCCCGCGCGTCCATAGCGAACACGCTCTCCAGGATGATTCAGCTCCGCTCCCTCACCAAACGCTACGGCCGGTTCACCGCCGTCGACTCGATAGACCTCTCCGTCACGCGCGGCGAGATCTTCGGCTTTCTGGGACCCAACGGCGCCGGGAAGACTACCACGCTCCGGATGATCGCCGGCATTCTCCGCCCTACCGGCGGTACGGTTCACATCGGCGGAGTGGACGTGGTCAAGGATCCCCTGCGCGCGAAGGCGAAGCTGGGCTACATACCGGACCGCCCCTTCATATATGAGAAGCTCACGGGCGCCGAGTTTCTGCGGTTCGTCGCCGGCCTGTACGATCAGCAGGGCCCGGAGATCGACAACCGCGCGCGCGAGCTGCTCGCACTGTTCGATCTTGAGGACTGGCGCGACGAAATGGTCGAGAGCTACAGCCACGGCATGCGGCAGAAGCTCATCATCTCCAGCGCGTTCGTGCACCGGCCGGAAGCGATCGTCGTCGACGAGCCGATGGTCGGCCTGGATCCGAAAGCTGCTCGCATACTCAAGGACCTGTTCCGCGAATACGTGAGCCGCGGCCATACCATCATGATGTCCACGCATACGCTCGAGGTCGCGGAGTCGCTGTGCGACAGGATCGCGATCATCCAGGGCGGGACGATTCGTGCGGAAGGCACCATGGCCGAGCTCCGCAGCCAGTCGATGGACGGGACCGAGCGGCTCGAGTCCATCTTTCTCAAGCTCACGGGCGAAGAAGCGCAGCGTCAGCTGGTGCAAGTGCTGGATGCGTGACCTGTTTCACCTGCTGCTCCCGAAGTGGTGGACCGCCCGGGCACGATCGACTGGCTCCGGCCGTAGCCGCGCGACGCGGTGGATCTTCTTTGCGATCGCGGGCGGGTTCTTCTGGATGTTCGTGTTCGGCGTCCTTTACAGGGTGCTCGGTTACTTCAGGGGAATACCGGAGATAGGAGCGCTGCTCGCAGGGAAGCTTCTCGGCCTGATGCTGCTCAGCTTTTTCTCCCTGTTGCTGCTGTCGAACATCGTGACGTCTCTGTCGAGCTTCTTTCTTGCGCGCGATCTCGACCTCCTGGTATCCGCGCCGGTCGACTGGCTCAGGCTGTACGGCGCGAAGCTGCTCGAGACGGCGGTAAACTCGAGCTGGATGGTTGTGCTGATGGCGCTGCCGGTATTCACGGCATACGGGCTGATCTACGACGGAGGCTGGTGGTATCCCCTCGTCGCGCTCGGCGTGTTCATCCCCCTGCTGCTCATTCCGGCGGTCATCGGAAGCGCGATCACGCTGCTGCTGGTGAACATTTTCCCCGCACGCCGCACGCGCGAAATTCTCGGTCTCGTCACGGTCCTGTCCGCGGCGGCCATCGCGCTGCTCGTGCGGCTGATCCGGCCGGAGCAACTCGCTCGCCCCGAATCGTTCCGCTCGCTGGTGGACTTCATCGCGCTGCTCAGAACGCCCGCGTCGCCCCTCTTGCCCAGCGAGTGGGCGCAGACGGGAATGATGAGCTGGCTCACGTACGAGCCGGACTATCTCCCGTTCATTCTGCTCTGGTCAACCACGGCCGGGCTGATCGTCCTCGGCGCCGCGCTGCACCAGCGCCTGTACGCGCAAGGCTTCAGCAAATCGCAGGAAAGCGCGTCGCGATTCAAGAAGCCCGACCCGGCGAAGAGCTTCGCCCGCAGGATGCTCGCTCCACTGTCGATTCGTCGCCGCGAGATGGTGCTCAAGGAAATGAGAATCTTTTTCCGCGATACGACGCAGTGGTCGCAGCTGATCCTCCTCGCCGTGCTGGTGGCGGTCTACATCTTCAACATCAAGTTTCTGCCGCTCCGCACCGAAGGCGTGACGTTCCTGCTCGCGAACATAGTCCCGTTTCTAAACCTTGCGATAGCGGGCTTTGTTCTGTCGGCCGTGGCCGCGCGGTTCGTGTTTCCGTCGGTGAGTCTCGAGGGGCGGACGCTTTGGCTGCTCCGGTCGAGTCCCCTGCCGATGACGGACGTGCTCTGGTCCAAGTTCTGGGTCGGCACGCTTCCGCTGCTGATCGTCGCGCTGGCGATTGTATTCATCACGAACGTCCTGCTGCAGGTCACCGAGTTCATGATGTTCGTGTCGATCGGGACGATCACGCTGCTGACGTTCGCCCTGAGCGGACTGGCGATGGGCTTCGGGACGATGTTCCCCCAGTACGAGACCGAGAACGCAGCGCAGATCCCGACTTCGTTTGGAGGATTGTTCTATATGATGACGTCGATCGCGTTGATCGGCGCGGTGGTCATCCTCGAAGCGCGGCCGGTGTATTCGTACGTGAGAAGGCTGACGTACGGCGGCGACGCGGATCCGACAGAGATGGTTATGGGTTTTGTGCTGGTGGGGGTGTTATGCGTCGCGGCGACGCTGGTTCCGTTGAGACTGGCCGCGCGGCGACTCGAGCTTGGCGAGGCGTAACGGCTTCACGACAGCTTTGGGTAACTGGTTGTAGGTGCTGGTTTTGGTTAACTGACGGGTCTTTGGTCAACGGTCAACGGTCAACGGTCAACGGTCAACGGTCCGACGGGTATGGAAACCGTACTGTCTCATGACCATGAACCGTCGACTACCGACCAGTCGGTTCACCAAAACCAACACCTACGACCAGTTACCCAACGCTGTTTTTGAGCTTCTAAGGAAACACGAGCGGTGACCCGCAGCTCGAACAAAACTTCGCATCCAGCTCAGGGCGGACGCCGCAGCTTGGACAAACGGCGGACTGCACGTCCCCGCCTCGCATTTCTGATACTGCCCTCTTCGTGTACCGACTCTTGAGCGCGGCGTAATCCGTCTCTGACAGCTTGCCCGTCTCCCGATCGAACTCGATCTCCCGTAAAGCATCGATCGCCGAGTGTTCGATGGGCGGCGTGCCGGGCGAGCCGGCCGGCTGCGGACTCATCTCCACGAGCAACGGGTACAACACGTACGCAAGAGCGACCAGCGCAAGCACGGTCCCCGCCGCCATCGCGATCATTCGTCGTTGCGCACCGCGGCTTCGATCCTCGCCATCTCGTCGGACGTTGCTGGCGCGATCGGTGTTCCCGCGAGCGCGGGCGTTAGCGCCCCGCTGCGCTTTCGTGCCCAGCGGAACACCGCGATTCCCGCGCCGGCGATCAGGATGAACGGGAGCGCGTAACCCACGAGATTGAACCCTTCCTTTACCGGCGCCATGAGGACGCGCTCACCGTACACCGCCTGGAACGCGATCAGGATCTCGCGCCCATCGTAGCCCGTGGCCGCGAGCGTAAGAACGTCCCGGTGCATCGCGGGAGAAACCGGGCAGGTAAAATCAGTCGTCCGGCAGGTATAGATGTCGAGCACGCAGCCGCACTGGCACTTGAGTTTGTGCTCGAGATCGTCGCGCTCTTCCTGCGTCAGCGGCGCAGCGCCCTGTGCTTTCGCGGGTAGCACTACAGGCAGGTAGGCGGAACCGTCCATCGGCCCCGACATGGTCGGGCCGTGAGCCGTGTCGGCCGGCGGCGCCTGCCCGCGCGCGGCACGCGCGACGACCGCCGCAGCCGCGCCAATAAAGAAAATGCGCCTGCTGATCACGTCCGCCACTAAACCTCCACGCCGTCGCGCGACGCGGGTGCCAACGGCGCGACGTACCCGCTCTGCACTCGCTTTCGCTCGGCTTGCGGCCACATCACGATCAACCCACCGATCGCCATGATGAATCCGGCGATCCACACCCACACCACCAGCGGGTTGAAGCTGATCCGCATCTCGGCGCGCTCGTCTTCTCCGACTCCCGCCAGCACGAGATACACGTCCTGCTTGAGCGACCCGATGATTCCCACATCGGTCGACGGCTCAAACGTAGGATTGCCTCGGCTGTCCACGTGCTGGCGTTTCTCGCTGGTGAGAATTCCCATGCTCTCGCCGTCGCGGGTGACGTCGAGCGCGGCCGCGACCACCCGGCGGTTGAGCTCGTTGTACTGCGACACGCCCTGACTGGTGAACCTCCACAGATGTCCGAACGGATCGCGCAGCTCGGTCGACTCGCCTGCACGCAGCGTCACGTCGTGGTCCTTCTTGAACGCCAGGCCCGCGAACGCCGCGAACATCACGACTATTCCCGCATGCACCACGTAGCCGCCGTAGCGCCGGCGGTTACGCGCCACGAGCCGCCCCAACGCAGTCACCGCTCCCTCGCCGTACATGCGGCGGCGCGCGCCCACTCCCTTGTAGAACTCCTGCAGGATCGTCGTGAACACGAACGTCGCGAACATGTACGAGATCAGCGCCGACAGATCTCGCATGCCCAGCGCCGCGAGAAGAATCAGCGCGCTGACGCCGGCGAAAGCGGGCACGGCGAACTGCCTGCGGAGGTTCGACGTGGACGCGCGCCGCCATGCGATAAGCGGGCCCACGCCGGTCAGCGCGAGCAGCAGCAAGCCCAGCGGAACGTTGACCGCGTTGAAGAAAGGAGGGCCGACGGTGATCTTTTCGCCGCGCACGGCCTCGCTGATTATCGGAAACAGCGTCCCCCACAGCACCGAGAAAGCGATACCGACGAACAGCAGGTTGTTGTACAGAAATGCCGCTTCCCTGCTGACCATGCTCTCCAGCTCGGCCTTCGTCTCCAGATCGCGCAGACGCGTCGTCACGAGATAGACGCACACGACGATGCAAAGAATCAGGAAGCCTGCGAACCAGTTCCCGACCGGTGATTGCGCGAACGAGTGGACGCTCGAAATGATTCCGCTGCGCGTGATGAACGTCCCGAAGATCGAGAGCAGGAACGCCGAAACTACGAGCGTCACGTTCCACTTCCGCAGCATCCCGCGCTTCTCCTGCACCATGATCGAATGCAGGAACGCCGTGTTGATCAGCCAGGGCAGCAGTGATGCGTTCTCCACGGGGTCCCACGCCCAGTAACCGCCCCAGCCGAGCTCGACGTACGCCCACCACATGCCGAGCACGATCCCGATCGTGAGGAAGAACCAGGACACCAGCGCCCATCGGCGCACCGCGGCCAGCCAGTCGCCGTCGAGGCGCCGCGTTATGAGCGCCGCGATGGCGAAGGCGAAGGGAACCGTGGTGCCGACGAATCCGAGGTAAAGATTCGGCGGGTGGATCGCCATTCCCGGGTTCTGGAGCTGCGGGTTCATCCCGCGCCCGTCGAGCGGGATCCAATCGAGGCGCTCGTACGGGTTGGCGCCGAGGCAGAGCGTCGCGAGAAAAAACACGAGGACGAAGCCGAGCGTGCCCGTGACGTACGGCATCAGCGCGCGGTTGCGGTCCCGATTGGTGTACACCGCGACGGCGGAATAACCGGCGAGGATCAGTGCCCAAAACAGCAACGAGCCCGCCTGCCCGCCCCAGAAAGCCGAGAGCGTGTACACGAGCGGAAGGTTCGCGCTGGTGAACGAGGCGACGTACTTGAAGGAGAAGTCGTGCGTGATCAGCGCGGTCCACAGGCCGATCGACGCGAGCACGACCATGGCGAGGGTGGCGTAAATGCCTCGCTCGCCGCTGGCAACGAGGTCCTGCCTGCGCTGCATCCCCCCTGCAAACGACACCGTCGTTGCCCAGGTCGCCATCAGGAGGGCGACCCAGAGCGACAGCTCACCGATGAGAATCAAGCTCCCTGCCCTGTCGCCCCCGTTTCGTCCTTGTACCCTGGCGTATCGCGGTACTTCTCCGGCGCGTTCTCGTAGCGCGAGGCGCATTTGGCGAGCACTGTAGTCGCGCGGAAGACTCCGTCGCGCTGGAGCCTGCCTTCGAGCACGACATCGACGCCGTCGGTGAAGGTATCCGGCGCGATGCCACGGTACGCGACCTTGTACGTCTGCGCGCCATCGGTGACGTCGAACGTCATCTGCATGCCGCCGGGATCACGCACGATCGAGCCGGGCACGACGCGCGCGCCGACCTTGACCCCCGTCTCGTAGAAGGTGGGGTCGGTCACCGTCTTGGCGTGCAGCTCCTGCGGCGTCAGATAAAAGACGGCGGTGTCCTTGATGGAGCTGGCCATCAAATAGCCGGCGGTACCCATGACCAGCACGCCGCCGATCAGGAATGTCGTTCGGGGTTTCACAAGATTGAATATAGGGGGGCGCTGCGGGGTGCGTGATGCAAACAACCAGCTGCGTGCTGCGGGCTGCGGGCTGCGGGCTGCGGGGTGCGTGATGCAAACAACCAGCTGCGTGCTGCGGGC
>JACDCY010000120.1 GCA_013817305.1 Gemmatimonadaceae bacterium
GAGTTGCGCTTTACCCAGGCGTCGCTCGACGGCGCGCGACCGAACGCCACGCCCGAAGCGGCGCCCTTGTGGTCGAAGATCAATCTCGACTCGAGGATGGGGGATTTGCCGTTCTTCCGCGGCAAGGGCTGCGACGAATGCCTCGGAAGCGGATTCAAGGGACGGCAGGGATTGTACGAGGTGATGTACATGACACCCGCGCTCCGCCGCCATATTCTCATGAACGAGGGCGCGGCGAAATTGCAGGATGCAGCCGTCAACGGCGGGATGCTGACACTGCGGATGGACGGCTGGCTGAAGGTGATGAAGGGCATTACGGCCCTCGATCAGGTGATACGCGAGACGAGCGCCACGTGACACAACTCCCACAACGGGCTTGCAGATGACCGGACCAAATCCGACGTTCACGCCGTCAGCTCCTCAGTCCGGGGGGGCGCCGTCGTCGACCGCCGGATCCGCGCCGCTCGCCCTCGGCGTCAACCTCAGGCAGCTGCTGGACGAGATGGCCGAGCGCGGCGCTTCCGACCTTCACGTGGTCGCGGGGGAGCGTCCGAAGCTCAGGATCGACGGCGAGATCGTGAACTCCAACATCGATTACGCCCTGGCGCCGAAGGACACGCTGCAGCTCGCGTACTCCGTCCTCACCGAAAATCAGAAAAAGAGATTCGAGCAGGAAGACGAGCTCGACTTCTCCTTTGGAATCGCGAATCTCGCCCGCTTCCGTGGCAACTGCTTCAAGCAGCGCGGCTGCGTTTCGATGGTGATCCGCCAGATCCCGTTCACGATTCTCACCTTCGAGGAGCTGGGCCTGCCTGCGGTGATCGGCAAGATGGCGGAGAAGCCGCGCGGGCTGGTTCTGGTCACGGGTCCCACGGGCTCGGGCAAATCCACCACGCTGGCCGCCATGATCGACAAGATCAATCGCGAGCGCCGCGCGCACATCATCACGGTGGAGGACCCGATCGAGTTCATCCACAAGCATCAGCTCTCGATCATCAACCAGCGCGAGATTGGAACCGATACGAAGACCTTCGCCAACGCGCTCAAGTACGCTCTGCGCGAAGATCCCGACGTGCTGCTGATCGGCGAGATGCGCGATCTGGAGACGATTCAGGCTGCCCTCACCATCGCCGAGACGGGCCACCTGGCGTTCGCCACGCTGCACACGAACTCCGCGGCCGAAGCAATCAACCGCATCATCGACGTGTTTCCCGCGCACCAGCAAGCGCAGGTGCGCGCCCAGCTCGCGTTCGTGCTGGAGGGCGTAATCACGCAAACGCTGCTCCCCAAGGCGCAGGGCAAGGGGCGCGTGATGGCTGCGGAGCTGCTGGTCGTAACTCCGGCGATCCGCGCGCTGATCCGCGACGACAAGGTTCACCAGATCTATTCCGCGATGCAGTCCGGCAAGAAGTTCGGCATGCAGACGCTGAACGACGCGCTGTACAGCCTCTACATGAGCCGCCAGGTGGCCGTCGAGGAATGTCTGCGCGTGACGGGCGACCAGACGGAGTTCCTGCGCATGATCGGGTTGACGCCCGAGGAGGTCGCCGAAGGAAAGACGACGCCCAGCGCGCCACGGCCGGTGGCAGCCGGCGCAGGCCGCAGGTAGGAGCGAGACATGCCGATCTTCACGTACACCGCTCGCGCGACCAACGGCGACCTCAAGACTGCGACCATCGAAGCGGCCTCGCGCGACGCAGTCATCGCGCAGCTCCGCAAGATGCGGCTCGCTGTCGTCAAGATCGACGAGAACGCGCAGAAGTCGACCAAGAAGGGCTCCGTCAAGATCCGCGACATCGTGGTATTCACGCGGCAGTTCTCGACCATGGTCAACGCCGGTCTCCCCCTGGTTCAGGCGCTCGACATCCTGGCCAAGCAGACCGAGAACAAAACGTTATCCAGCATCACACGGCAGGTGATGTTCGACGTCGAGTCCGGCTATACGCTTGCGGATTCGATGGCCAAGCATCCGCGTGCGTTCACGTCGCTGTACACGAACATGGTCGCGGCCGGAGAAGCGGGCGGAATTCTCGACGTCATCCTGAACCGGCTGGCGGCGTTTCTCGAGAAGAACGACAAGCTCATCCGGAAGGTGAAGGGTGCGATGATCTATCCCTCGTCGATTCTTGGCGTCGCCGTCGGCGCGATCGCGATTCTTCTCATTTTCGTTATTCCGACCTTCGAGGACATGTTCGCGTCGGTAGGCGTGCCGCTGCCCTTTCCCACGCGCCTCGTCATTGGAATGTCGAAGGGGTTACAGGATTACTGGTGGGCGATCATCGCGTTCTCCGTGATCTCGTTCTTCATGGTCAAGAAGTATTACGCGAGCCCTAACGGGAAGCTCGTCATCGACCGTCTTCTGCTCAAGCTGCCCGTGCTCGGGGACGTTCTCCGGAAGTCGTCCGTCTCGCGCTTCACCCGCACGCTCGGCACGCTGATCGCGTCGGGCGTGAGCATCCTCGAGGGACTCGAGATCACCGCGCGCACGGCCGGTAACCGGGTCGTGCAGGACGCGATCATGGCCTCGCGCGCGTCGATCGCGGGCGGTGAGACGATCGCCGCGCCGCTGGCGAAGTCCGGCGTCTTCCCGCCGATGGTCATCTCGATGATCTCCGTCGGCGAGTCGACCGGCGGGCTCGACGAGATGCTGTCGAAGATCGCGGACTTCTACGACGACGAGGTAGACGCCGCGGTTGGCGGGCTCCTGTCCCTGCTCGAGCCGATGATGATCGTATTCCTCGGCATCGCGGTCGGTGGAATGATCATGGCGATGTACCTGCCGATCTTCGACATGGTCAACGCCGTCCAGTAGTCCGCCGGCTGGCCGCGGGCGCTCAACCCCGCGAAACCGCAGGTCGGACACCCCCGTAGTGGGAGGGTACCCTGACTGGAGTAACAATGCGGTTCAGCGCTCTGGGAAAATTCCTGATTGCCGTCGGACTGTTCTTCGCCGGCGCTGCCGCGCTGGGAATGGTGCTCGGCTTCGTGCCATGGCTCGCTCCGTTCATCGTCGGACTCGTATTCTTCAAGTTCATCTTCGTCGTGGCAGCCGTCCTCATGCTGACCGGCGGCGTCGCCTGGTATTACGCCAAGCAGAACTACGAAGTCTGACTGCGCTAGGGCCGCAGCTCGAATACGAACCGCTGCTCCACCATCTGGCGCACCGGCCGCCCGCCAACACGCGCGGGGCTGAAACGCGCCCGGCGTAAGAAGGTCTCCACCGCTGAAGTGAAGTCCGGGCTCGTCGAGTCGAGAATGACGATGTCCCGCTCGACGCGCCCGTTGGCCCCTACGACCTCGGGGCGGCGTCCTTTGGCGGCGATGGATCCGCCAGATCGATGTGCGGGTCAGGGATGGACACCGGGATCTGCGCAGACGCCGGCGTCCTCCGCTCGGGCACGATCGGTGTCGCCGGCTTGCGCGGCGCCGCGCGCGGCGCGGGTGCTCCGGTCGCCTGCACGACCCGCCGCGGCTCCGGCACGAAGTACACGCGGGAATCGGGAGCCGCTTCGTGCTTCACGGCGGGGCGCGTCGTCGCGTACAGCGCCGCAGCGACTATGGCCACGTGTGCCGAGACGCTCAGGAAGGAGTGCATGCCGGTGCTGGTATGTCCGGGTGTGCGATTCGAGCAGATGCATGGTTCGCACGTCGTCTCCTTGTTAGTGCTATACAGTAGACGCTGAACGCGGACTTTCGCGCACGCGTTTTGATGAAGATTCGATGACGCCGGCTTCATGAAGATTGGGTTAAGGTGAGCAAGAATCGGATAGCCGCTCTCCCGGAGCCCACGTAGCTTCATTCCATGTCTGCTCTTACGACGCGCCGGAATGGTCGGGAAGGATCCACGGGCTCGGCAGCCGCGCAATTGGCCCGGCGCGCCCGCGCATTTCTCGACCAGCACGCGACCGAACGCGTCACGCTGGAGGCGTTGGCCGCCAGCGTGGGTGCCAGTCCGTCGCACCTGCAGCGCACGTTCAAGCGCGTGGTCGGCCTGTCACCCGCCGAATACGCCCGCATGAAGCGCCATCAACAGTTCAAGTCCGCCATGCGGAACGGGAAGACTGTGAGCGAAGCAACCTACGAAGCTGGTTTCGGATCGAGCAGCAGGGCATACGAAAACGCCGCCGGCGCGCTCGGAATGACGCCGGCCACGTATCGGAAGGGGGGAGACGGAATGGAGATTCGTTACGCCGTGACGCCCTCGCCAATTGGCCGCATTCTGGTTGCATGGACTGATCGCGGGCTTTGCTCCGTCAGGATCGGAGACTCGCAGGCCGCTGTCGTCGCGTCGCTGCGAAGCGAGTTCCCGAACGCACGGTTCAAAGCCGCGTCGGAGGTGTCACCCTTCGCGGCGGCGATGCTCGAACACGTCACGGGCGACCGGCCGGAGATCGAGCTGCCGCTCGACATACGGGCGACTGCGTTTCAGCTGCGCGTGTGGCGCGCGCTCAAGCAGATCCCCTACGGCGAGAC
>JACDCY010000037.1 GCA_013817305.1 Gemmatimonadaceae bacterium
ACATTTCCCCGTTGGTTCTCTCTACCACCACGCTGCCGTCGTACATCGCCATCTCGTCGTACCGGTCGAGCGGAACGCGGTAATCGATGAACTGCTGCATGACGTCGGGATGTGGTCCCGGGAAAGCATGGGGAACTTCGTCGCGGTACACGATTGTTCGCTTCCACGGCCCGTTGTTGTGCCAGACGAGCATCGTAGCAGTGGCTTCATTCGGTGCGCCGTACTTCTGCATTGCCCACGCGGCAACGTCCCGTGACGTAGTCGGCCATCCGGCGACCATGGATTGTACCATGGGAGCAGATGGACCCATACCGGGCTTCATCGATGCACAACCAGCTGCGCCAAGGATAAGAAACACGCCGGCGACAGCTATTCTGGTTTTCTGCATTGGAATTCTTCCCTTATGAATTGAGGAACGGCGATTCGCCGTCCGGGCGTTTGAAGGCGAAGCCTCGCGGCTCCGCCTTCAAACCCGGGTACTTAGGCCAGGAACGGTGTTACGATCGCCGTGACCTGATCCTTGGTCAGCGGCTCGTCGAAGGCTTCCGTTACAGCGTTGATGCCGCCGTTGCCGGTGCCGAGCGGCGCAGCGTCCACGCCGGCGTGAACCGTGTTCTGCTCACCGTCGTAAATTGGCTGCGTGAAGGCGGGCAGATCTTCCCGGCTGTTACCGACGATCCAGCCTTTCTTGCCCCGGAGTCTCCGGACCACGGAAGCATGGCGGGCTTCCACGGAGTGGATCGTGAGCGCCGCGGTCAGTATCGGCTTGTCGTTGATGAGCCGCCCTGCCTGACCCTTGAACGCGCGCACGCCGGTGTCCTCGAACGCCATTGAGAGCTGAAGGAACACCGCGTAGTTCCCGGCGGCGAATGGATTCGGGACCGCGCCCTTGGCCGTGAAGTCAAAGGTCGGCTTGGTGATCGGGGTCGCGCCCTTTTGAGAAATAAGTGTTCTCAAAGTCTGGAAGTGCACCGTTTCGTGGAACCGGATGGTCTGGAAGATGGTCCGGTCTTCCGCCGGAATGAGGCCGGCGGCATCCGTGGCGCGGATGTAGAACTCGGCCTCGAGGTACTCCAGGAGCAGCGCGAACTGGAGCACGTCCACGACATCATTGTTGGTCTGGGCTCCCACGTCCTTCGCCAACGCGGCGAGGGCGATCGGAACGGACCCGATGGCGAGCGCCGCAGCCAGCGATGAGCTGACCGAGGCTCCGCGCGATATTTCATCGCTGCGCGAGACGATCCGGTCCGCGATTTCCGGATCTATCGTTTCTAGAAGTGTCTGGTTTTCCATTAGTTGGTTTCCTCAGCCGTTGTTGTTGGGGCCCTGCACGAACGCGGTCGGCGCGTTCGCCAAAGCGAGCTTGTCTACGATGAAGCCTTGAGCCGCTTGGGCCACCTTGGCGGGCCTGAACGCGTCGTCGAACGTGTTCGGCGCGAAGTCGCCCGACTTCGGATTGATCAGATCCCGTATGGCCGAAGCATGGCGGCCCTCGACGGAAACGATTTTGCCCGCGACCAGGAGGTTGGTCGTACTGGTGATGTACTGCGCAGCGCCGTTATACGCTGCAACGCCGAGGTCCTCAAAGGTGCGTGCCGTCGTCAGGACGGACGTCCGGTTCGAGAAATTCACGCCCGGATAAGTCGGCGTCAGAGTAAAGCTGGCGTTGGAGCCGAGAGCGATCTTGAGGAATTCCCGGTGGATGATCTCGTGATTCTTGAGGTCACCCATGACCGCGTTATCCGCGGCGGTCAGATTCGAACCGCCGGAAGCCGCGACGACTTTGGTATAGAAGTCCGCCTCGAGCTGCTCCAGGGCATACGCGAACTGAAGCACGGCAATGTCGCCCTTCGCAAAATCGATGGTGACGGTGTTGCCGCTTCCGGGTTGGCCTCCGGGTCCGAAAATGTCGTCGTTGTCGTCGTCATTGTTGCACGAGCTGAGGACTGAGGGGAGGAGGACGACCACGCCGCCTACTCCCATTATCCGCAGAAAGTCTCGCCGCGTCCGTGCATTTCCCAGCTGGCTGGGATTCGAGACGACGAGTGTTTTGTCTGATGCCATTCGCTCCTCCATCACGTGTGGGTGTACCTGCTCGACCAGTCACAAGGCAGGGCTGGTGCCCAAGGCGTGATCCTTGGGCCTGGGCGATGAAAGAGGCACGCTTTGTGTATCAGACTTACCGTGGAAATGACATCTGCTGCACAAAACGCCGTCATTGCCTCGATTTTCCGCCGATTCCGCGACCGCGATCGATGCTTCGGGCACGCTTTCATTAAAGGATCGAATGACCAAGAGAAGGGAAATCGCTGAACGACTCCGTGAGAGGATCCTGACCGGTATCGACGACGGCGGGCTTGGTCGCGGAGACCGGCTTCCGAGCTCGCGAGAGCTCGCGCCCGAGTTTGGAGCCGATCCCCGCGTGGTTACGGCCGCGTATCGCGAGCTCGAGACGGAATCGCTGGTCGAGATACGCCCGAAGTCGGGCGTATTTGTGTCCTCGGTCGCGCCGAAGGGAGGCGGTAAGCCCAGCATCCCGGTGAACTGGGTCGCCGACATGTTTGTGGAGGCCGTCAACCGGGGAGTACCGCTGCCGGAGCTTGGGCCGACGGTGTTCGATTTTGCGGAAGCGAGAAGAATTCGGGCGGCCGCAGTGGCGGATACTGTCGATCAGGCGGTTGGAATCAGCCGCGAGCTAAAGCGTGAATACGGCGTGACGGCGTCTTATCACCACCTCGCCTCGATTCAGTCCTCGCGGCTTCCACCGACGTTCGATTCGGCGCGCGTCATTTTCGCGGCGAATGACTGCGCCGCCGCAGTGCACAAGGTCGCGCGCGCACTGAAGCTCCCGATGGTCGAGGTTTCCCTGCGCGCCGATCTCTTCGACGCGGAGTGGCTGTTGTTGCTTCAGGGCGAGGTCTTCGTAGTAGCGACCGATCCGACATTTCTCGAGAAGGTGAGCCATGTCTTTCCTCGCGCGAGAGGGCCGGCGAACGTGCGATTGATGGTGGTGGGACGCGATGACCTGTCACGCATTCCCAAGGGAGCTCCAACTTACCTGACCGAGAGCGCTCGCCAGGCTATCGGAAGCCTTCGGTTGCCAGGCCGGGTGATCAAACCGCGCCGCCTCTTTTCCGATAAGACAGTGCGCGACATCGTCAGCTTCATTGTCGCTCAGAACTCGAGCGCCGCATAACCCTGACCGCGGCAAAAAAACGGCGCCTCTTCGGGGCGCCGTTTTTGAATGAGGTAGCGAAGCGCTCTAGATCGTCGACCCTGCGGGCGGGATTGTCTCCGGCTTCGCCGTGAATCCGACACCGGTGAGGATCGCGCCGATCACCAGGTTCAGCCAGATGTTGTTACCTCCGAGCGGGACCAATCCGAAACCGTCCTTCGCCACGAAGCCGAGACCGCCGAGCAGGAGGCACAGCACGCCGGCGATCTGCGCGTACTGCTTGGCGCCGGACCACGAGCGCGACGCGGCGAGACCCCAGATACCGAACAGCAGGTAGACGATGTCGTGAACCAGATTGACCGGGAACATTCCCATGATCGTCGGCGCCGTGGCGGGATCCGCTTCCATGTTCATGCCGCCGGTGTAGAAGCCGGCGAGCGCGAAGAGGATGAACACTATTCCGAAAATCTGTGCAACCCGTTGAACCGTCGTCATCTGCCCTGTCTCCTGTCGTTGACTTGCAGTGAAAGAGGCGAGCGTGGGCGGGGTTGAGCCCGGTTTCAGGCTCTATGGTAGGACGAACCAGTTACTTCCGCTACGCTAGAATGCCGTTGAGCAGAAACAGCGCTATGCTGAAATAGATGGTGAGTCCGGTGACGTCGACGAGCGTGGCGACGAGCGGCGCGGACGCGCTCGCCGGATCGAGACCGGCGCGACTGAGCACAAAGGGCAGCATCGATCCCGCGAGGGAGCCGAATGCGACGACCCCAACGAGCGTCATTCCTACGGTAAGTGCGACCAGCATGTAGTGAGCGCCGTAATCCCAAAGGCCAAACTGCTGCCACACGACGATCCGCAGCACGCCGAGCACGCCGAGCACGAGTCCAAGCGCGAGTCCGAGGGGAAGCTCGCGTCGCGCGATGCGCCACCAGTCGGCGAGCGTCACCTCTCCGAGCGCCATGGCCCGGATGATCAGCGATGTCGCCTGTGATCCCGAGTTCCCTCCGGAGCTGATGATCAGCGGGATGAACAGAGTCAGCATCAACGCCTGCGTCAGCTGGCTCTGGAACTGCTGCATCGCCGAGGTAGTGAGCATCTGGCCGACGAACAGCGCGACCAGCCATACGACGCGCTTGCGCATCATCGCCGCGAACCCGATTTGCAGGTACGGCTCGTCGAGGGCCTCCATTCCACCGAACTTCTGCACGTCCTCCGTGTGCTCCTCGACCATCGCGTCCATCGCGTCGTCGACGGTGACGACGCCGAGGATCCCACCCGCCTCGTCGACAACGGGCAGGGCAATCAGATCGTAGTTGGAGGTCAGCTGGACGACCTCCTCGCGATCCGCCGAGGCAGCCACGCTGACGACCTCCTCCCACGCGATTTCGGCGATCTTTGCGCCCTCCCCCGCGGCGAGCAGCTCCCGCAACGACAGCACTCCCTTGAGCCTTCCGTGCTCGTCGGTGGTGTATATCGCGTGCATTGCTTCACGCCGCCCTGCGCGCGCGATGCGGCGTACGCTGGCCAGAGCATCTTCGACCGTGGTCTGCTCGGGCACGGAGATGAACTCCGTCGTCATCAGACCACCGGCGGTGTCCTGGTCGTACGCGAGCAGGCGCTCCGTCTCCTCGCGCGCGGCTCTCGGGATCGTGGAGAGGATGTCTTCGTATGTCTCCTCTTCCAGCTCCTCGAGCGCGTCGGCGCGATCGTCCGGAGTCATCTCTGCTACGAGTCGTGCCGCCTGCGGCGTCGACATCTCTTCCAGCACCGCAGTACGGAGATCGTCGCTCAGATACTCGAGCACGTCGGCGGCACGGTTCGCCGGAAGCGCGCTGAGCAGCGCGATAACGCTCTCTCGCGGGAGCGCCTCTACTACGTCGGCGAGGTCGGCCGCGTGGATCTCCTCCGTTTCCGCGGCGACGCTGTGCGGGGATGTCTTCAGGAGCTCCTGGATGTCAGGCGCCAGGAGATTCGCTAGTGCACGATGCTCGGAGGTGTTCATCAGAGCTGAGGGAGAGCGCGGCGGTTCTCCTCCGCGCCGGTCACGGCGAACCCTGCGGTCTCAACGGCTGACTTGACTGCGTCGATCGAAACCGTGCCGTCGTGCTCGATCACGGCGCTTCCAACTTTCACGTCGGCCCGCGCGATTCCGGTCACGCCCGCGAGCGCGGTGAAAACCGCGCGCGTACAGTGCGCGCATGTCATCCCCGAGATCCTGACGGTCGTGACCATGCGGCGAATATAAGGAAATCTGCTAACGCTCGTCCGCGCTCGGGCCGTAGATGCTCGGCACCGGCACATCGAGAAGTCGCAGATATACAGAGAGCTGGGCGCGGTGATGGACCACGTGGTTGATCCCCCAGCTTCGAAAAACGCTCCAGCGCGGAAGCGTGAAGATTGTTTGCTCTCCGCCCTTCAAGGTCCATGGCTTATCCAGCGAATCTTCCTCGGCGCGACCGATCGCCTGGCGCGCTTTTGCCACGCTGCGGTCGAACAGGTCGAGCAGTTCGACGTTGGTTTTGCAGTCGGCCGGAGCGTAGGCAGGACCGTCCGCCGGGCGGAAGTTGAACTCGTCCTGGTCGAACGTATACGCCATCCAGTCCGGAAGCTGCGCGACGTGCGAAGCCAGCTGGCCGAGCGTCATCGACTTGGAGTGTGGTTTCCATGCGAGCTTGTCTTCGGGCACGCGCTCGAGAACGCGGCGCGTCGTGGCCATCTCCTGATCGAACTCGGGAATGAAATAACTCGTGGCACTCATCTAATTCCTCCTATCGGCGATAGCCGTTCTGCATCCGTCGAAAGCTGCCTTTTCCGCAACATATCTGCTAGCGTTGGCGTATGCGGAAAGCTCCCGAGAAAAATACGGCGGTCGCCTTCCTTGGGCTCGGTGCTATCGGAATGCCGATGGCGCGTCGGATCGCGGATGCAGGATTCGTTCTCTCGGTTTGGAATCGCTCGGCGGAGAAGGCCGAGCACCTCGCCGGTTCCGGTCACGCGCGCGCGGCCGCTACGCCCGCGGACGCCGCGCGCGACGCACAAATCATTTTTACGTGCCTTCCAACGTCGGCCGAAGTCGAGATAGTCACGTTCGGCGGCGACGGATTGGCGTCCGCGATGTCGCGCGGATCGATCCTCGTAGACTGTACCTCTGGCGATCCGCACGCGAGCCGCTCGATCGCGGAGCGATTGCAAGCACTCGGCGTCGATTTTCTCGACGCCCCTGTGAGCGGCGGAGTCGTCGGCGCTGAGGCTGGGAAGCTGACGGTCATGTGCGGCGGCGATGCCGCAGCTCTCGAGCGGGCGCGTCCCGTCCTGCAGGCGTTCGGCTCCAGGATCATTCTGTGTGGGCCGACGGGAGCGGGCCACGCGATCAAGGCGTTGAGCAACGCGCTGCTTGCCATCCACCTCTGGTCCGCCGGCGAGGTCCTCGTCGCCGCGGCGAAGGCAGGTGTTCAGCCGTCCATCGCGCTCGACGTGATCAATGGATCTGCCGGCCGGTCGAACTCCTCGGAAAATCTCATTCCCCAGCGCGTGCTCACGCGGAAGTTTCCGGCCACGTTCCGCCTTGCTCTGCTGGACAAGGACGTGCGGATCGCGAGCTCGCTAGCGCGGGAATCCGGCACGCCGGCCGATTTCATCGAGCTGGCGCACGAGCTGTTCGCACGCGCGCACGCTGATCTCGGTGACGAGGTCGATCACACCGCGGCGCTGCAGGTGATCGAGCGCGAGGCGGGGGTGACGCTTTCAGCGACGCCCTGAAACGAAGGGCGATCCGGCGCGAGTCGACGACCGCGCGCTCGAGGGCGTCGTACTAGTTGGGATGAACAAAGGCATTTAATTGCGATTTCGGACTGAGGATTGTGCGGACTCAGGACTAACGGCCATTGCGGATCGGCGATTGAGTGAGGACTGAGGACTGAGGACGCCCCGCTTCCCTTCTGTTCCGCCCATCCTCAGTCCTCACTTAATCAGTAATCCGCAATGGCCGTTAGTCCTGAGTCCGCAAAGTCCGCAATTCGCAATCCTGGGTGGCGCTCCAGAGCCGCAGGAGGCGCAATCCCCGCGAGCTTCCGACCCGGCTCGACAGCGCGACATACCGGAGGTCGAGCAACACGCAGAGCTCGCCGCATCGTCAGCGCGCGGGAGGCGCGGACGGCACTGCGGGCGGTGTGGGCGTCACGGGACGTGGAGCAGTGGGCGCAGGTGCGCGCGCGGGAATCGCGGCGCGGTTAACCGGAACGGGCGGCACTTTCTTCCGCGATACCAGCGTCCGCTCGAGGCCCGGAACGAAGACGTCGTAGTTGGCGCCCGGGTGCCAGAGCACCCAGCCGTCGTAGCCGGCGTCGTACACCGCCTGCTTCTGCTGCCGGATGTGCTCGGCGCCATATTTTGGCTGGCCGAGGGAGAACGCCTGCAGCCATGGCCGCACGTGCTCGCCCATGATCCCGATCGCGTGGTTGCGCTCGCGGGCGCGCGAGATCGCGGCGTGGATGATCCGGTACGGCTCAGCGTTGGGGCGCGCGATGTTGAATGAGCCGCGCGGGTAGTGCGAGGGGTACACCATCGGGAGAACGGCGTCGGTCACCTTGGCGATGGGCTCCCACGCCTGCCCGATCTCCAGCGCTCCGTTCACGGTGGTCACAAGACCGAAGATGTCCGCGGTGGTACGCACGCCCGCCCGCGCGTAGCGCGCGCGCGCCGCGCCGAGAAACTCGGCGAGGACCTGCGGCTTGGTGCGTCCGTTCGAGCCGGGGAAGTGCTGCTGTGGAAGCGACTTGTACGGCTCGGGAAAGCGGATGTAGTCGAACTGAATCTCGCCGAAGCCCAGCTTGATCGCTTCGTCGCCGACCCGGAAGTTGTACTCCCATATCTCATTCGAGTACGGGTTGACCCACGTCAGGCCTTCGCGATCACGCCACGGCGAGCCGTCCGCTTTCCGGATCGTATGCGTCGGATTCATGCGCGAGGCGACCGAGTCCTTGAAGACGACGATTCGCGCGATTGGCAGGATCCCGTGCGCGCGCATGGTGTCGACCCATGCCTTCAGGTTCACTGCCTTCGTCATCGTGCCCGCGTTCTTCAGCACCATCGGGTCGGTCGACACGATGTTCAGCCCGAACTCGTCTTTGATGTCGATCACGAACGCGTTGATCTCGGTCGAATCCGCGAGCGCTATCAGCTTTTTCAGCTTGGCGGTGCTCTGAACGGAAAATCTGTTGAGGTAGATCCCGCGAATGGGCGCGTTCGGATCGCGCTGCAACCGGAGGACCTCGGCGGAGCCTGTGGACGGGCCGGCCTGCGCCTGCTGCCCGTTGGACGAGTCGGCGGCCTGCGTCGCGACCTGCGCCGCCGCGATCGAGTCGGCGTTTGTGCCGAGCGCAGCGGCGTCACGTCCGCTGGTGCATCCGCCGGAAAGGAGCAGGGCCGCGGCCGCGACAGCCGCTGAAATCGTACGTCTGTATGAATGCACTTTTTGTTGTTGTTCGTCGGTGAATTTGCAAGCCGGACGGTCGCCGGATGCGTGAAAGCTATGCAGTATATTTGCCAGCGTAGAGCCAACCTTGTGTACCCGGCCGGCGGCCGCGGTTTCCCCCAGACTGGATATTGACGGAATTGCCTGGCACTGAGAGGACGAACACGGTAGCCGCGACGCATCATGAGGCGTCCATGCTGATGATGCCGCACCACGAGAACGTGCTTGGACACGTATTCGGCGGGATCGTTCTCTCCATGGTGGACACGACGGCGGCGGTCTCCGCCATGCGCCACGCCAGGACGCCCTGCGTCACGGTTTCCGTGGACCGGGTCGATTTCCGGGAGCCCATTCACATCGGCGAGCTGCTGACGATGAAGGCAAGCGTCAACTTCGTGGGCACCACCTCCATGGAGATCGGCGTGCGGGTAGAGACCGAGAACTTGCTGACGGGCGAGCGCCGGCACACGAATTCCTGCTACCTCACCTTCGTGGCGATCGATTCCAACGGAAAGCCGACCAGGATTTCGCCGATCCAGCCGGAGACCGCAGACGAAGAGCGCCGGCATGCCGCGGCGAAGGAGCGCCGGCGCAGAAGGCTGGAGGAGAGGAACGCGGAGGCGAAGCAGGACAAATGACGATGGATCCTGCGGCCGGGCCCGCGCGGACCTTCACGATCGAGCAGGCAAACCGGATGCTCCCGCTGGTGCGCAGGATCGTGGAAGACATCGTCCAGGATTACGCGCGATGGATGGAGCAGGTCGGGGTGCTGGAGGTCGTCGCGGCGGGTCGCCGCGGCGACTCACCGCCGGACGAAGCCGAGAAGGTGGAGCAGGACACTCAGCGTCTCGCTGCCGACATCGAGCGGTACGTCGGGGAGCTTCGGGAGCTGGGCGTGGACTTCAAGGGGTTCGACCAGGGGCTCGTGGACTTTCCCGCGGAGCTCGACGGAAGGCCCGTCTACCTGTGCTGGCAGCTCGGTGAGAACGCAGTGGAGCACTGGCACGACATCGATGCCGGTTTCGCCGGGCGCCAGAAAGTGCAGCTCTCGGCTAACGGCCGATAGCGAACGGCCAATAGCTTTCAATCATGAAAATGAAGCCATTCCGTGGTCCGGACGGCACCAGCTGGGGGGTCGAGGTAAAGGTGCCCGGCGCCAGCAACGCCATGATCGTGTTTCATCATCCTGCGGGGAAAACCGCGCGGAACGATCGGTACGCGTGGTTCAACTGGAGCGGGCCGGAGGCTCGCAGCGTCACCTCGCGCGTGTCGAGCGGGAAGATCGCCGAGAAGCTGAACGAAGAAAATCTCTCCGGATTGTTCCGGCGGTCGATGCCGATCTCGAGGCCTGCTATTTCGCCCCCGGCTCTGGTTGGTGACTAGGGATCCGTGACGGCATGTCGCCCGGGAGTCGCTACGCGAGCAAACTGCGCTCGCTAAGACGCGACCCCGGGCGACATGCCGTCACGGATCCCTAGTCACCATCGGTGAAGGGGACATCGAGCTCCATCCCGTCGCGAGCGATATACGTCTCCGCGAATACGGCGCGCGCTTCCTTCTCCAGCTCGGTAGCATCCCGCGTATAGCGCGCGGAGAAGTGGGTCAGCAGCAGACGCTTTACGCCCGCTTTCGCTGCCACCTCGGCGGCTTCGCGCGCGGTCGAGTGGCCGGTCTCCAGCGCGCGTGGCGCTTCCTCGTCGGAGAAAGTCGCTTCGTGCACCAGTAGGTCAGCGTTCCCGGCAGCGGCGATCGTGGCTTCGCAGGGTCGCGAATCTCCTGTCAGCACGACGCGACGGCCGGGGCGCGACGGACCCACGAGGGATTCAGCGGTGGCGACGCGCCCGTCGGGCAGCGTCACCGGCTTGCCGCGATGCAGCGCACCCCACATCGGACCTTCGGGAATTCCCATTGCGCGCGCGGCGCTCGGATCAAAGCGGCCGAGTCGCTCGCGCTCCACCAGCGCGTAACCCATGGCGCTCTTGCCGGCATGGTCCACGGGAAAAGTCGCCAGCGTGTACTGCTCGTGCTCGATTACATCCCCCGGCTTGATCTCGGTGACTTCGATGGGGAAGGGCTGCTTGTCGGTGCCCAGCCGGATTGCGCGGTGCAGGAGATCGTCCGAGCCGGGCGGGCCGAACAGATGCATCGGCTCGATTCGCCCGCCGAGCGCGAGCGTGCGGCACAGACCGATCACACCGAGCATGTGGTCCGCGTGCATGTGCGTGAAGAAGATGCGCGAGAGGGCGAAGGAGATCCCGTAACGCATCATCTGTCGCTGCGTGCCTTCGCCGCAATCGAACATCAGCGTCTCGCCCTCGCGCACGATGGCGATCGAGGAGACGTTGCGCTCGACCGTGGGGCGGGACGCGGAGGTGCCGAGGAAACGGACTGTCAGCGACATGCGCCCAATATATCCGTTCCAGGGCAGCTAAACGGCTGGCTGGCATTGACTTCGGAGTTTAGCGACGGTATTCTTCGAGGTCGGCAGGAGCGCCTTTTAGGGCGTCGATGCCGTGACCGGCCGAATGCGACGGGCGGTACTCTCCAGAGGGCGTAGCAGTCGCAAGGTCATTTGGGGCTGTAGCTCAGCTGGGAGAGCGCTGCATTCGCATTGCAGAGGTCAGGGGTTCGAGCCCCCTCAGCTCCATGCTGCTGAAACGATGGTTGCAACAAATCGTCTGTTCAGCGAGTATTATTAATCAGTAGGTACCCGCCATCGCTCGGTAGGACGTAGAGTTCCAATGGCTTTGTGCGTGGTTACCTGCTGAAGCGGAGAACGCCGCGATTCTCATCCGGAGAAATCGCGGCGTTCGTGCGTCCGGGATCGCCTAGTCGAGTCGCGCGGTTACGTCCGCGCGCAGCTCCCCGAAGACGTCCTGGATGAAGCGTGACTCGTCCGCTTCCGTTTTTCCGTAGAAGTCCCCGGTCGCGCGCGAGGAAAGCCGGTTGATGAAGCGCAGAATGGCGCTTTCCTGGACGACCGCCCTTCCACGGCGGCTGATTATCGTCTGGCCATTCGGATCGCCGTGCACGAGGATCTGGTAGGAGGCCCCATTCCCCATGAACGGACGCTTGAGCGGCGTGGGAATCAGGTGGCGCGCTCCGAGCGGGAGCCGCCATTCGGGCTCTTTCTTGAACTGAAACAGCCAGCCGCGCTCGTTCACGCCGCGAACGATCGTGAGATCGCCCACGAGGTTGCTCCACCCGACGGTGAAGAGGCCGATTTTCGTCGTGAGATCGGAGCGAATGATGAGCGAGTCGGGCATCGCGCGGCTGCCGCCCTCGAGCGGCGCGAGCACGCCGTCGCGCGACCGCAGTCGCACCGTGAACAGCATATCCCGGCCGGTGATCTCCATCCAGCGAGAGCCGCGCGCATCAGTGACGATGAGACGAAGCCTGGTGTCGCCAAGGTATTCATCGAGGTAATCCGCGTATGCGCCCTTCATTCTCGACGGCGTGATGCGGAGTCCGAGGGTGAGCGTGGTCCCGCCGTCACGGTCCTGCACGGTCCGCAACGTGTCTACGACGAAGAGCTTCTCGAGGGTGGCGAAGGTGCGTGGAAGCTCCGTGCGGAACTGGGAGCGCAGAGCCGCGCCCGATTTGTCTTCCGCGGCGGTGAGCATTCCTGCGATCATCCGGGCGAAGCCTGCCGGCGAGACGCGGCCCACGGAGAATTCCGAAGTCGTGGTCCACTCGTATTCGCTCGCGCTCAGCTTCCTGAGGTGGAGGCCGTGGATTCCGTCTGCAGGCTTGTCCGGACGCGGCGCTGGATAGCGCGGCGTGATCAGATAGCTGCGCGGCGTCGCTTCTCCCGCGAGGATCAGAGCGCGGGTGCTGTCGCGCGCGTTGACGTAGTTCCAGACCGACGTGTCGTTGTAGATGAGCGAGGGCGCGAGCGCGTTGCGGCCGAACTTCCGGCGCGCGGCGAGGGCTTTGGGCGTGCGCGTGGGTGTCGTGAAGCGCGCGCTGAGCGAGCCGAACAGATCATCCGCGGCCGCGCGCGCGGGGGCGGGTCCGGCGCGAAAGCCGTCCGACGAGGGCGAGCAGGCGCTCAGTAACGCCAGCGCTCCGAATGCGCCGATGCGCAGACATGCCTGGCTTGTGTGGATGGAAGGCGGCTTCAGGATCAGTGCTCCGTGGGGAGGTCGCAGGTCAGAGGCGGCAGGCTCGAAAGAGTACATGGGGCCGCAGCGAAAGGTCCGTGCGGTGTTCACCTCGGCTGCCCACGATCGTCAATCTACGCAACAGGAGCAGCGAACCTATATGCGTGGTGGCCGGGCGGAATTAGATTTCAGTACAGGCGCCGCGGCTCCCCCGCGGCGTTTTTCTGCCCCTTGGTGTAACTGGCAACACGTCTGACTCTGGATCAGAAGAGTCCAGGTTCGAGCCCTGGAGGGGCAACTGATTAAGTCTTTGTCCCGGCGTCTCTTACGAGGCGTCGGGGCTTTTTGCTGGATAGAGTGGGGCCGTTTGAGGGGCTGTTCTGCCCCTGCTTTGCAAGCAGGGGGTCAGGGGTTCGATTCCCCTCCGCTCCATTTCAGTGTGTCTCGGCTCGGTCGCTTCTTACGCGGTCGAGCGTTTTTAATAGCTGCGTAACGTTGGTCTGTTTGTTGGTCCGTTAGGCTGGAAAGTCACCCCGAAACTGCCTTGTCGGTAACCTTCCTGGACTCGCTCATGACTGCGAGCATGGTGTCGCGATCGGCGTGCTGGTAGCAGCTCACCAGCGTCTTCGTGTCCTTCCACCCGCCAGCCGCCGCAACGTCGACTAGTGGCAGGTGCTTTCGTTCCGACGCCCACTTCCTCCTGTACGCATGCCAGAGGCTTCCGTCCAGCTTGGCCAGTCCAGCGTGTCGTTCGGCCTGAGCTACGGTCCGGTTCCAGGTGCTGGAGAAGGATCAAACGAATATTCTGCCTGAGAAGCCGGAACGGGTCGGTCATTTGGGAGCTGCGGCGAACCACGCTGGAATTTTTCCTCTCCCGGGGCAGGCCGTGCAGATCACAAGTGGGCCGCAACAAGGCGTGTCGTACTGGGCGGATACTCCGGGCCAAGGAGAAACGTGGGTGTATATCAACCGGATTGTCTTGGCGTTAAACAGCGCGTTCTATAATCTTCAACCGAAGAGTGGTGGCGGGGGGAAGTGCCTCAGAAAAGATGTTCTTCCGTTCATTCCCGTGGTGGAAGCGCACGAGGGCCGGAATCTGGAGTTGAACTCTCACGCTGAGATGTTCAAGCGAAAGCTCAATGAACTGGTGCCACAAAAGACGGAACCGGTTGTAGTAAACGGTAATGAGGATCTGATCGACAAGACCGGAATAGCTGCGCAGGCCTCGATTGACGAGGCGAAGCTTGCCGCAAAGGATGTGGCTGAGGGCGGCACCGTGCCTCCAGCACAGTACCACTGCCTTTTCAAATACTTCTGAAGGGAGCGCCGTGCACGCACACAACACGCTGCTACAAGGGACCGGTTCTGTCCGAGTTACGCTCGGCGCTTTGCTGTCCTTCACCATTGCCGGGATGTCTCCAGCCTTGCTTGCGGCACAAACCTCTCCGCCAGATTCACCCGGCTGTGCGCAGGCCGTACTAAAGGTACGCGCCGGTGGCCTCCCAGAGCTTCTCCAGTGCCCGCAGAGCGGACCGCCCGCGCTAGCGAAGGTATGGGAGAGTCCTCCCGTCGATCCTGAGCTCCTTAACACCCTTAGTCACGCAACTGCCGGAGTTCGCGATATGCGCGTGCTCCCAACCGTAATTAAGGCGGCAGAGAACCCGGCTTTACTGCGACCGGTGCGTCTGGCAGCTTTGAGGACACTAGTGCGGTTGTATGACCCGACGCTCGAAGTAGATTTCAAGACGCGGCCGGAAGACGGCGCAAATGGGCGTGTATTTGTGATGATGGGAAAATGGAGCTCAACGCCCCCCGGTGCAGACGGAGCGTTCCCCATCACCCAAGGGGGAAGGAGTGAGATTCTCGCGACGCTCGAGAGACTCTGCGATAGAGCGGCGGATGTGGAACTCCGACGCGTCGCAGCACGGCTTAGACGAGCGCTGGTGGACTAACCGGATTGAGCATCTCGCTCGGCTGAAAGCAGGCGACGGAAGATCTGCCGAATGTTCGCCCCCCGCCGACTTGCCGCTGCGCCGTTCGCGGTGCATTGTCTCGTGCGGCGGGTTTCTTGAGACTCGCGCGCAGTGCTCCGCGTGAGCACCGCTCGTGTCGCGCGTCCTACACTCATTCGGGAGACAGAGGCTGATGCTGAACCCATTGACCGGACGCGCGCGTATTGCGCTTGTCCTCGCCTTTGCCGTGCAGTATGCGGGTGTGCATTCACAGAGGCGCGCATGAAGTAGGTGGCAGTTGCATCGAAATCGAACACGAGGGGGCTCGGCTAGTCCTTGACGTTGGATTGCCCCTTAACATTGGCTTCGGTGATAACTACGCATTGCCTGGTGTGCGTGGGCTCAGGGAAGGGGACCCGTCGATTGTTGGGCTAATCCTCTCGCACGGTCACCCTGACCATTTTGGGTTGGTTGCCGAGGTGCACGGGTCGGTGCCGCGATACCTTGGCGAAGCGACCCAACGCATTCTCCAAGAGGCGGCGTTTTTTACGGGCGGCGGGGGTCGGATAGCAGCCGCAGGACATCTGAGCGACCACCTCACGATGCTCCAGAGCGCTCACCTCCGTTTGCCACGGAAGACTACGGCATGATTGCCCAAAAACCCCGGCGGCAATCTGGTTTTGCCCTATGGAGTCCGGCAGAATCACGTAGATGAAAACCGGCAGCGTCTGACTCTGGATCAGAAGAGTCCAGGTTCGAGCCCTGGAGGGGCAACTGAAGCGGATCGGCCAACCGGCTGATTCGCTTTTTTTTATTCGGTGGCTCGGACTCCCGCCTCGAGGCGTTCCAGGTAGCGCGCGACGTCGAGCCCGTCCACGAGCGCGTGATGGACTTCGACCGCGACAGGCATCAGCCAGCGACCGCTCTCCTCCGTGACCTTTCCGAACACGATGCGCGGGACCGAGTCCTTGCCGCCGAGCGCGTTGGTAAACGAGGTGAAGCGCATCCAGGGTAGGCTGGAGTGGTAGATCAGGTCATCCTCGCCGGGGCGCGGCAAGACGAGGGGAGCGACCTTCTTCGCTTCGCGCATGCCGGCAGCTGCGCCGAGAGAGAACTCGTTCACACTCGATGCGCGCTCGAAGAGCGCGAAGCCGAAGGTGTCGTCGTGCCGCAGGACGGTCGCGCTCGCGCGCACGCTGTCGTGCAGCCACACGCGCTCGCCGCGTATGCGCATGCGGAAGGCTTCGGTATCGTTGGCCGCGCGCAGCGAATGGAAGAGCATCGCCACGTAGAAAGACGGAGAGTCGGTCTGCCTGGACATCTCCCAGAGCGCGGTAACGTCGACGTCGACGCAGACGCTGAAGAACGGGCTGGCAAATGCCCGGAAGAGATGGAAGTGCTCTCTGCGGCTCCACGTTGCGAGATCCAGAAAATGGCCGGAGCTCTCACCCTGCGGATTCATCGAGGTGGTTTAGTGGTTGGAGTTGCCCGCGTTGTCCATCTCTGCCGATATCGAATCGCGGAGCACGCGGAGCCGCGTGGGCTTCTCTGGCATGCCACAGAAAATGCAGGCGGGGTGTCAATGCGACCAGACACTATGTCCGGACTGGCCCGGCGAAGGCGCATCTTGTACTTTCGAGCCCGGAGTTTGACCGCCGGCCTACAGAAGGAGATGATGCGAATGAGGTATGTGCTAGCTCTGGCAGCAAGCGCTGCAATTCCCGCGGTCGCTGCAGCCCAGGGACAGTCGTTTCAGATTGCGCCGCCTGCGCAGCAGATCGCGCTGGCGGTGCTACCAGCGCCAAGCGGATTCCGCGACGCGTCCACCGTGCTCGGCTACCGCCCCGATGGCTCGCTCGTCCGCCTGCGAATGGGCGACAACGGGATCATCTGCCTGGCCGACGATCCGAAGGAGCCGCGCTTCCACGCCTCGTGCTATCACGAATCGCTCGAGCCCTTCATGGCGAGCGGGCGCGCCATCCGCGCGCGACACGGTGCCAAGCGCGAGCTGTCGGACAGCATTCGTCTCGTCGAGATCCGCCGCGGTAGGTACAGGATCCCGGCGAACGCGGTCCTGTATCAGATTTTCGCGGAGACCGACAGCGTCGACGCCGCGACTGCGAAGGTCAGGAGCCCATCGTACCTGCACGTCGTCTACACGCCGTACGCGACTTCCAAGACGACCGGCATCAGCACGGATGCGATGCGTGGAACGCCCTGGCTCATGTATCCGGGCAAGCCATGGGCGCACATCATGATCGTGCCGTGACGGCAGCTGGCAGCTGACAATTAGCTAGCAGGCTAGTTCGCTCGAATCACTCCGAACGACGCCGTGCGATCGGGAGGCGGACGCGAGATCCACACGCGCTGGCCCACGAGGGCGGTAAGCTCCGGCGAGGGGAGGGACACCGAGCGCCACCCTCCGCCGGTGAGTTGAATTCCCCACTCCGCCCCTTTGGTCGCGACGGTACCGTCGTCGACTGGCTGGCCGTTGATGCCCCGCACCACGAAGCGCGAAACCTCGAGGCCCTGGGTTGAGCGACTTCCTTCGACCCAGACTTCGGCACCGGTGAGCATGGATAGCGCCGCGGCGGCCGCGCCGAGCAGAGTGATCGATCTGCTTCCGTCGCTCGGGCGCAGCGATATCCACGTGGCCGGTAGCGAGCCGACTTCAGCGACTGTGCCTACCAGAGTGTCTCTCACTGAAGCGGGCGTGTTCGACTGCTCGGGCGGCGGTACGGCGCACCCGAGGGTCGCCTGTGCCGCGACGATCAGCGTCAATAACAACGGGAAGCGCGCGCTCACTGGACGCGCACCAGCGCGAGGCCGAGCTCGGCCGGCGCGTTCTGCGAGCTGCCGCTGGCCTTGAGCTCGATGGCCTGCCTGCCAACGAGGGTGCCGTTCAGTTCGATGATCGATGTAGTTCCGGGGTATGTCGATGCGGTGATCGCCAAGCTGCCGAACGAGCGGGTAATCGATCCCAACGGGAAGTCACTGGTGAACGCCGTGAAATCCGCGTTCAGTCCGGCGAAAATGCTGCGAAGATTCCAGCTCGGCATCGAGAGTCGCGCGTTGGCCGGAGTAAAGCCTGGCTCGTCGTCCACGACCATCGCCAGAGTCCATTCCGCCAGCATGTCGGCGAACGTGCGGCCGGCGCGGGCCTCGAGGTTCTCCACGCCTCTCAGCGCGGGCTCCTGCGTCAGCCTGCTCAGAAAAACGCTTTCGCTTGCCCCCCCATGGTCGATTGCCCAGCGCACCAGCGACCAGCCGGTGTTGTAGAACGAGAAATCATCGCTGTCGCGGCGGCCGAGCGGGGAATGATCGCTCGGCGAGGGATAAAACCCGGAGGCGAGCCCCTGCAGCTGTTTCTGGGCAGACAACGGATACCCGGCGCACGCAGGAGTGGTGGGCCTCACCTCACAATAGGGACCGGTGGGGTTGGAGCCGCTGCCGTATGGGATATTCGTTTTCTGTCCGACACCGTAGATCGAGCGGGCGTACAGCTCCTCGGAAATGCGTGCGGTGGATTCCTCGAGCCAGGAAGCCTCGAACGCAATCGGTCCGCGGGAGATGCGCTCGCCAAACGAGGTGATGTGCTTGACCTCGTGGATGATCGTGCTCCGCATGCTTCTGGCCCAGCTGGGCGGGCTGTTCGTCACCGATATGTTCCCGCTGACCGTCGCTGCCCGGGCATAAAAATGTTCGCCGAAGTTGCTCTGCGTGATCGTAGCGTCCCGCGCGAAGAAATCGCATGAGACGACGAAGCCAGCGATGCCGGTGAACTTGTCGTTGACCGTGCGCGAGAAAACCATCACGATGCGAGCGTTGTTGTCGGTAACCGCGTCCATGACCAGCGGGTTGCCGAAGTTCGACTGGAGAATCCCGAACATCGTGTTGTCGAACTCGGCCCCAACGGCCGCGTAAGTCGTATCCATCTGGCGAGCCAGCTGGTTCGTCGTGTCCTCCAGTATGATGGACCGGGATCCGACATACGCGACGCGTGTGGTGACCTCTATGTAAGTGTTGCAGATGTTCTGGCCGGGTCCCGATGCGTTGACATCCGGAATTCGTATCGTTCTCAGATCGCCGACGCTGGGCGGCGCGACCGGGACGGCCGAGAACCGCGCACCCCGGCGTCGCGCGGGGAGCCGCGACCTGTTCTCGCGCAGGATCCTGGCATTCTCCTCCAACAGCTTGAGGTGCAGCCGCTCACCCCGGACATCTTGCCGCGCGTTCCCCGTCGTCACGGGCCCGCCGCTAACCGCCGTTCGCAACGGCGCGATTGAGGGCGAACTCGCCACACTCGTGCCGGTCGCGACCGCGCTGCCGCTCAGCTCGAAAGGCGCCCCCGTCGGCGAATACGCTCTGTTCGCGTTGTACACGCTCAGATAGTACCGGCCGCCCGCGACCGCGAGCTCGTTGCAGCGAAGGTCGGCCGCCGGGATCACGAGAGATTGGCCTACGGCGAGCGAGCGCTGCTTTCCGACCTGAAGCGGGTGCGCCCGCGATGCGCTGATTCCTCCGGCCGTGACTCGCACGGTCGCGTCGCGGGTGACGGCGCAAGGAAGTGAAGTGGGAACGGTGATGGTGAGCTGCGTAGCCGTAGCGGCGGTGACCGTGGCGGCCACCCCTTCAACGGTCACGGTGTTGGAGGCAGCCGTGGCGCTAAAGTTGGAGCCCGTAATCGTGCCGGTGGCGCCCGGCAGCAGCAGCGCCGGAGTTATCGACGTCAAGGTGATCGAGCCCGCGCTGGCGGCGAAGGCGACGGAAGCGAGCGAACCGGCCGTCGCGGTCAGGGTGTTCGCGCCCGTGCTCGTTCCGAGCGTCCAGCTTCCCACTCTCGCTATTCCGGCGGCGTCCGACGTCATCGTGGGGCCAGTCACCGCGCCACCACCGGTCGGTGTAAACGTGACCGACACACCGGGTACCGGGTTGTCGAACTGATCTTTTACGATCACAGCCGGCGCTACGGCGACGACTGCGCCGGGCGCTGCCGACTGCTCATCGCCCGCGAACTTCGCGAGGCTTGCGGCCGCTCCGGGACCGGCGGCCGCCATGAACGTTACTGCCGCCAGCGACCCGGTAGTCGCTGTCGCGGTATTAGTCCCGGTCTTGGTTCCGAGGACCCACGACGTTGCGGTCGCCACGCCCGAGGCGTTCGATACCACGGTCGAGCTCGCCACCGTTCCGCCTCCCGCGGTCACCGCGAACACGACCGTCGCCCCAGCCATCGGGTTGCCCGACTGGTCGCGGACGATCACCGACGGCGGCTCGCCGACCGCTTGCGCCACCGTTCCGGTGAGCGTCGTGGATGACGCAGCCGCGATGCTTGCGGCGACGGCTACGGGGGGAGGCGGGGGCGTGGGACCGTCGCCACCACCACCACCGCCGCAGGAGCCGAGAATCGCAACTGCTAGGGCCTGGACCAGCAGTGCAACGCAAACGCGATGAGCTTTCACAGTCCCTTCCTAATGGATTTGGGGCGAATTGGACAAGTGTTTATACGCCCTCGCCCCACTAAGTGCAAGTCGTCAGTGGTCCATCCTCAGCGCCTGAGCTGCGCGTACCTCAGGGAGGTTCGGATTGAGCTGAACGGCGCGGTCGAGCGCTGTCTCGAATGCTGTACGCCGCGCCGCGTCCGAAGCGTCGAGCGTCGCCCACCAGAAACGCGCCTCGGCAAGCTTCGCATATGCTTCCGCGTAGCCCGGGTCGAGACGGACCGCCTCCTCGAACGATTCGATTGCGGGAGTCAGGAAGGTGGCGTTCGCGCTGTCCTGTCGGGACCGGCTGTAGTAATCGAGCCCGCGCTCATACGCTTCCCGCGCCGCGGAGACATTGCTGGAGCTGCTCTGTTGCGAAGCAGAGGCCCCGCC